>JAWWOL010000324.1:0-2821 GCA_033851695.1 Frankiales bacterium | reverse complement strand
GGGGTCTCCTCGTACGCGACCCGGGTGAGAATCTCGCCGTACCGGATCTACAACAAGGAGATCACCATCACCGGGTCGATGGCTGTCCTGCACAGCTATGAGCGGGCCGCGGACCTGATCGCCGGCGGCATCCTCGACCCCGACCTCTTCATCAGCGACCGGCTGCCGCTGGCGGACTACGCCACCGCACTGGACCGCTTCCGCCGCGGCATCGGCCGCAAGATCCAGGTGCTGCCCTAGAGGCCGAGGTCGGCGTACGCGGCGCGGTGATCGGAGATCCCGAGCGCCATTGCCGTGCCGGTTGCCGTGAGCCGGCCGTGGCCGACCAGGACGTGGTCGAGCTGCACCTTCGGGTTGGCCAAGGGATAGGTCGCGGCCTTGACGGCTCGCCTCCAACCCGTGACCGCCGCCGGGAGGTAGCCCGGCAGGTTGAGGTCACCGGCGAGCAGGACCGGCCGCGGCCAGTCGGCGAGCTCGTGCCGCAGGGTCCGCAGCTGGCGGACGTTCCAGCCGGGGACGAACGACAGGTGGGTGCCGGCGACCGTGACCTGGACACCGTGGTGCTCCACGGCGGCGATGATCGCGACCCGCGGCTCGTCCTCGAGCAGGACCACCCGGCGCTTCGGCCCGGGGACCACGATGGGGGAGCGGACCGGGGACGGCGGCAGGCGCAGGACCCCGAAGCGCAGCACCGGCAACCGGGACAGCAGGGCGATGCCGTACGCCGGACCGCCGTCGTCCTCGCCTGGGTGCCACGGACGCCACAGCTCTGCAGGCGTACCAAGCACAGTCGGCGCGAACCGGTGCCAGGTCGCCTGCATCGCCTCGGCGGCAACCTCCGTGAGGTCGCGACCGCCGGACCGGTGCTGGGAGCGGTCGACCTCCTGCAAGGCGAGCACGTCGGCGTCGATCGCCCGCACGGCACCGGCCAGCCGCTCCGGCTCGACCAGCCCGTCGGAGAGCGACCGCCCGTGCAGCACGTTGAACGTCGCAACCCTCATCGACAGCGGACGCTACCCCCGCCCCTCGCCCCCCGCACCCCGGCGGCAGCCGACCGCGGCCGACAGACTCACCGGTGCCTTGGTCAGGACCGGGCAACGTACGGTGGGGTGTGTGACGACTCGCGTGCCTGTGCTGTCCCGTGCTGCTGTCGACCGGGCCGCGGCCCGCCGCGCCGACGAGGGGTGGCTCGCCGAGGCGGCCGTTCGGCACAGCAGCAAGGTCATGGTGGTCCACGACGGCGAGACGCTGGTCGACCTCGACACCGACGCGCCGGCGATCATCTGGTACGCGGGGGACGAGGCGCCGGAGGGCGAGCGCTACTTCCTCGGCGAGCAGGACGACGTTGCCTACTTTGCCGTAGCAGCAGAACTTCCGCTCCGTGAGGATGCCCGCCGGGCCGGGCTCCGCGAGCTCGGGGTCGTGCTGTCCGACGCCGACGCCGGCCTGCTGGTCAACGCGATCGCGCTCGACAACTGGCACCGTACGCACCCCCGCTGCCCTCGGTGCGGCGCGGAGACCGAGATCCGGCAGGGTGGTCAGCTGCGCCTGTGCCCCGTCGACGGCTCCAGCCACTTCCCTCGTACGGACCCTGCGGTCATCATGCTGGTCCACGACGGCGGCGACCGTTGCCTGCTTGGGCGGCAGCCCACCTGGCCCGAGCGGCGGTTCTCCTGCCTGGCCGGCTTCGTCGAGTCGGGTGAGGCTGCGGAGGCAGCGGTCATCCGCGAGGTCGCCGAGGAGGTCGGCGTCACGGTCACGGACGTCCACTACCGCAACAGCCAGCCCTGGCCGTTCCCCTGTTCGCTGATGCTGGGCTTCCGGGCCCGCGCCACCGACGAGACGATCACCCTGCCCGACGGCGAGATCGCCGAGGCGATGTGGCTCACCCGGCAGGAGCTGCGCGACGCCGTCAGCACCGGCGACGTGCTCCTGCCACCTCCGGTGTCCATCGCCCACCAGCTCATCAACGAGTGGCTGGAGGAGGCATGAGGTACGGAGTTCTCGGTACGGGCCCGGTGGGCCGGGCGATCTCGGCGCGGCTCGCGGGGCTCGGCCACGAGGTCGCGATTGGCACGCGGGACGCGACCAGCCCGAAGGCGCTCGACCTGGCGGCCGAGCGCCCGGAGGTCCGGGTGGCGACGTTCGCGGACGCCGCGACCGGTGCCGAGGTGGTGGTCAACGCGACCGGTGGCGTGGTCAGCCTGGACGTCCTGCGCGCCGCGGGCAACCTCGACGGCAAGGTCATCGTCGACATCTCCAACCCGATCGACCCGGCCTCCGGCTTCCCGCCCAGCCTCACCGTCGCCAACACCGACAGCGTGGGCGAGCAGATCCAGGCCGCCTTCCCCAACGCCCGGGTGGTGAAGTCGCTCAACACCATCAACTGCGACGTGATGGTCGACCCGGCCATCGTGCCCGGGGAGCACGTGGTGTTCGTGGCAGGCGAGGACGGCGACGCCAAGGCGACGGTCACGGCCATGTTGGCGGAGTTCGGCTGGCCGGTCCAGCGGATCCTCGACCTCGGTGGCATCGAGGCAGCCCGCTCGACCGAGATGTACCTCCAGCTGTGGATCCGGCTCAACCTCGTCGGCGGGGGCCATTTGTTCAATATTGCGGTGAACCGGGGCTAGCCGAAACCCGATCGCAACGACGGAATCCCCGTCAGGTACTGCCAGACGGCGACGGATTCCGCTAGATTCCGGCCCAAGGGGTATGCGATCCGTGTTCGACCGGCCGAGGAGGGTCAGCAGTGACCGCCGTGGCTCTGGATTCGCTGCGCAAGGTCTTCGGGTCCGGCGCCGCTGAGGTGACCGCCGTG
>JAWWOL010000308.1:0-4296 GCA_033851695.1 Frankiales bacterium | reverse complement strand
CTCGACGACCGGTCCGCGGGACTCGCTGGGAGCCGGGCCGGTGTCGGACCGGATGTCGATCCGCCAGCCGGTCAGCCGGGCGGCGAGGCGGGCGTTCTGCCCCTCCTTGCCGATGGCGAGCGAGAGCTGGTAGTCGGGCACGATCACCCGCGCCGAGCGTGCCTCGGCGTCGACCACCTCGACCGAGGTCACGTTGGCCGGCGACAGGGCGTTGCCGACCAGCGTCGCCGGGTCGTCCGACCAGTCGATGATGTCGATCTTCTCGCCGTGCAGCTCGTTGACGATGGCGCGCACCCGCGAGCCCATCGGGCCGATGCAGGCGCCGCGGGCGCGTACGCCGGGCACCAGCGAGCGGACGGCGATCTTGGTGCGGTGGCCGGCCTCGCGGGCGACCGACACGATCTCGACGCTGCCGTCGGCGATCTCGGGGACCTCGAGCGCGAAGAGCTTGCGGACCAGGTTGGGGTGGCTGCGGGACAGCGAGATCTGCGGCCCGCGGACCCCCTTGTGCACCTGGAGCACGTAGCACTTGATCCGCTCGCCGTGGACGTAGCGCTCCCCTGGCACCTGCTCCCCCGGTGTCAGGGTCGCCTCGACCTTGCCGAGGTCGATGAACACGGTGGGCCGGTCGCTGGCCCGGTCGTGCTTGTCGTGCTGCTGGATCACGCCGGCGACGATGTCGCCCTCGGAGCCTGCGTACTCGCCGTAGGTCAGCTCCTGCTCGGCGTCGCGCAGCCGTTGGAGGATCACCTGCTTGGCGGTGGTCGCGGCGATCCGGCCGAAGTCCGCGGGCGTGTCCTCGTACTCCCGCGGTGTCGCGTCCTCGGAGACCGCGTCCGCCTGGGCCCAGACGGTGACCGTCCCGGTCTTGCGGTCGAGCTCGACCCGGGCGTGGGCGGCCGAGCCCTCGGTGTGGTGGTAGGCCGTCAGCAACGCGGCCTCGATCGCCTCGCAGACCAGGTCGAAGGCGATGTCCTTCTCGCGTTCGAGTGCCCGTAGCGTGCTCATGTCGATGTTCATGCCTTCACCTCCTCTGCGGTCGCGTCCTCGTCTGCCAGGTCCTCGACATCCTCGAGGTCGTCGGGCACCCCCGGCCGGGAGAACTCGATCTGGACCGTCCCCTTCCCGAGCGAGCTCAGCGGGTGGGTCACCTCGGTGCCGTCGGGGAGGCTGAACGTCACCACCTCGCCCTCGACCCCGCTCACCCGCGCGGTCAGCGGTCCGGCCCCGGCAACAGCCACGGTGACCAGTCGGCCGGTGGCCCGCCGCCAGTGCCGGGCCAAGGTCAGCGGGTGATCGACGCCGGGTGAGCTGACCTCGAGCACGTACGGGGTCGCGCCCATCAGGTCGCTCGCGTCCAGGGCCTCGGACACCGTACGGGACAAGGTCGCGACGTCGTCGAGCGTGATGCCGCCGTCGCGGTCGGCCAGCACACGCACCAGGCGGCGGTTGCCGGCGGGTGTGACGACGACGTCCTCGACGTCGTAGCCGTCGGCGGCCGCGAGCGGCTCGAGCAACGTGTGCAGTCGGGACTTGAGGGAGCCAGTGCTCATCCGGAGCCTCCTCAGGTCGCGTGTGCTGTTGTGGTTGCCCTGCTCGCCTGCAGCACGCGATGGTGCCGCAAGTCGGTGACCACCCTAGCCGTTGCGCGCCCGCCGGTCACCGGCCGGACATGAGAGGCTGTGCGCCAGCACGCTCGCCACCGACGAGCCCGACAGCCGAGGAGCCTTGAGCATGGACGACCGCCGGCCGACCCGCCGGGCACTCCTGGCCGCCGGCGCCACCACGGCCGTGGCCGCCGTCGCCGGCTGCGGGCGCACGGCAGCCCCCGTGGCCGTCGGCGCGACAGGCTCGGCCAGCACCACCGGCTCCCCCACCTCGGCCGCCGTGGTCACCACCACGGCCAAGCCGCCGGCTACCTGGGCCGTCGCGGTGGCGGCGGGCGAGCGCGGCCTGCTGGCCTCGTACGACGCGGTGACCAAGGCCCACCCGAGCCTCAAGACGGCCCTCGCGCCGCTGCGCGCGGCCCACGCCGCCCACGTGAAGGCCCTCAAGGTCAGCGGCAAGGGCAAGGCGCTGGCCGGGCTGCCCGCCGGCCAGGCCCAGGCGCTGAGCCGGCTCGCCGCCGCCGAGCAGAACGCGTCGGACACGACCGCCGCGGTGTGCGTGACCTGCCCGACCGAAGCCGCCGCCCTGCTCGGCTCGATCGCCGCAGCGGACGCGAGCCACGTCGTGCTGCTGCACGCGATCGGCGCGACGTGACCCCCGTCGCGTCCGCCGAGACGATCAAGGCGTTGCAGCTCGCGGTCACAGCAGAGCACTCCGCCGTCTACGGCTACTCCGCCGCGGGCGGCCACCTGTCCGTCACCCGTCGGCCCACCGCCGTTAGCGACTTCCTGGCCCACAGCAACGGCCGCGACGCGCTCACGGCCGCGCTCCGGGGCAGGGGCGGCAAGGTGCCCGCTGCCCTCCCGGCCTATGCCGTGCCGGTCCTGGCCACCGGAGTCGCTGCGGCCACCTTCCTCGCGACGCTGGACGACGCTACGGCCGCTGCCTATGCCGGCATCCTCGGCACCACCACCGATCCGGCCCTGCGCCGGCTGGCCGTCAGCGGGCTGACCGCCTCTGCCTCCCGAGCCACGACCTGGCGCATCGCCGCCGGCGTGACGCCGGCCGTCCGCGCCTTCCCCGGCATCGCCGGCACGCCTGGCTGACCCCTTTCAGGACTCTGTGTCGCATCGGTCGACCTGAGGCCGTCGCCGATCGCCGGCGCTGAACCCTGAGCAGAACGAGCAAACTCAGATTCGAGCGCCGGCCGTTGCACTCTCTGAATCTCGAAGTCCCACACTCCAAATTAGTGAGGGGGCGCCGGCCGAGCCACCTGTCAGGTGGGCAGCCATGGCCTGTCCGCGCTGTACCCCGCCACCGGACGGTAGTGGAGCTCGATTCTGCGCGTTCTGCGGAACTGCTCGGGATTCCGCGGCGACCCCACCGCCCCCGAAGCCTCCCGCCGGGGCCCCTAGCTCGTTGACGACCACACCTCGCGGAGGGTCTGGTCCAGCTAAAAGGGCATCCCCTCCGTTCCTCTCGCTCGACCTGAGGTCGCTGCGAGTTGGCGGAATTCTGGCTGCTGTGCTCTTGGTGGGGATCCTCGCCATCGCAAGCCACCGAGCTTCGTCTTCTCCGAACGCGGCGCCTGCAACTGCTTCCGACCAGTCGCACGCTCCAACCTTCCAGGACCGCGAGAGCGCATGTGCCCAGTGGAAGACGGCCAGAGGCGGCATCCACGGGGCAGCTAACTTGACCGCCGCCAACTGGGGACGGAGTGCCGCAAACGTTCGTGCGGTTGCGGTTGCCTACGCCGAGCTTCCTGACTAGCCGCTGCAGCCAACGCGGAGGCGGACGCCCGCAGCGCGATCGCCAACGGCGGGGACATCATGATCTTGGACCGGGCCAACGTTGCCCCGCGTTGGGTATGCGGTGACAACCCGGTTGGGATAATCCCGGTCCCAATCCAATGCTCCCGACGCCAGTGAGCTGGAAGCCACGCGGCCACCGGGTCTGCCGGCAGCAGGGCCGGGTAGTGACTTCGGCGACCGCTGACTCGGTGTGTCCCTATTCGGGGCGCGCCGGCTTCCCTTGACCGGCTCCTTGCGGAGTGGGTGCTTGGTTGCCGTCCGGCCGCCTCCCCACCTGGGGGGTTGGTCTTCTACCTGTTCCGACCCAGGGCCCCGGGACTGCAGGATGGCGATCGGCTCTTCCCCCTCCTCACTCATGCTCGTCGGAGCTATCTCGCTACACAGGCACTCGAAATTGGAATCGGCGCCGCCGAATCTAGCCGTCGATATTCGTGACCAGGTGCATGCCCTCGTAAGCGTGCGGCAGACCGGTGACGGCGTCCGGGATGAAGCAGAGGATCGCGTAGCGGCCTTCGCTGAGGTGGTCGATGTGGACCAGAATCTTGCGTCCAGGTGAGATCACTTTCAGTCCGCCTGCATCGCGGATGAACGGGTCCGGCGGCGCTGGTTGGCCCGTCGCCTCCGCGTCCAGGATCGCCTGGATCTGCGCGTCGGTGGTGCCCGGCTTGACCTGTCCGAAGCTGGCCTCGTGCAGTTCCATGGAACGGTTCTGCACCAGGAAGCTCTCGTCACCGTCGATCTTGCCTTCGATGCGGAACCGGTGCGAGTCCCCGACGTCGACCATCTGCAGCCTGGCCCGGCCGCCACGCAGCCGGGCGTCGCCGGCGCGACCGACGACTCGCAACGACTTCACCGCAGCGGCGCCCTGCTCGACCCA
>JAWWOL010000261.1:0-5723 GCA_033851695.1 Frankiales bacterium | reverse complement strand
GGCGATGACGGAGGCGCTGCACCGCTGGCCGGGCACCGATGCCGTCTTCGCCACCTGCGACGCCGCTGCCTTCGGCGCGCTCTCCGTGCTGACCCAGCGGCGGATCCCGGTGCCGGACGCCATCGCGATCGCGGGTTTCGACGATGTCCCGTTCGCCGCGCAGGCCTGGCCGCGGCTCACGACGGCGACCCATCCGGTACGCCGGATCGCGTCCACGGCTGCGTTGTCACTGCTCGAGCCGGTGGCGGCCGACGGCCTGCCGCACTTCTTCGGGTCGCAGCTGGTGCTCCGCGACAGCGCCTAGCACCACCGCCGCGGAGTCAGCCACCGACCGTCAGGTGGCCTTCTTCCGGAGCAGCCGGTTGCTCTTGGGGTCCCGCTTCTGCTTCTCGTCCTCGATCTGCTGGACGAGCTCGCGCTTCGCCGCCGCGAGCGCCCGCTCGAGGTCCCGGTCGACGGCCTTGGCCACCAGCTGCGGGTAGCCGGGCAGTTCCGCCCGCAGCATGACCACCTGCTCCTTGCCGCCGCGATGCTTCACCGAGACGTCCACGGTCATCCCGGCGGGGTCCCACCGGGACAGGTGTGGCGCCAGTGTCGACAGCGCGTCGAGGACCCACGGCCGGTCCGCGTCCGAGAACCCCCCGGTGAGGCGCAGGGCTCCCTCCAGGATGCTGGCGCGAGGGTTCTCAGGCTCGCTCACCGCTGGCCTCATTTCTCCGGAAGCGCTGATCCCACGGTAGACCTACGACCTCGGCGCTTCAGGGCCGGTTCGAGCGGTTGCCCTTGGCTCCCGCCGCGGTGACGCTCTCGTACCGGTTGGTCGCGGCCGCCGTACTCAGGGATCAACGGGCCAGGGATCGGGAGGAGCGACCGGGGGAGATCGTCACCAGCGTCGGCGCACGGTGGCCTTGGTGCCGGTCACCAAGCTCGCCGCCGGCACGTCGTCGGCCACGATCGCCCCTGCGGCGATCACGGCGTCGCGCCCGATGCTGACACCGGGCAGGATCGTTGCCCCGGCGCCGATCCACACGTTCTCCGCCACATCGATGGGGGCACCCGTGAGGTACAGCCTGCGCTCGGCCGGGTCGACCGGGTGACCACTGGTGATGAACGTGACCTTCGGACCGATCATCACGCGCTCGCCGAGCCGGATTCCGGCGTAGTCCAGGAACGTGCAGCCCTGGTTGATGAACACGCGCTCGGCAAGGTCCAGGTTGAGCCCGTGGTCCGTGTAGAACGGCGGGTAGATCGTGACCCTCGCAGGGAGCGGCCGACCCAGGATCTGCTCGAACAGTGCGGCTTTACCCGCTTCGTCGTCGAAGGGCAGGACGTTCAGGCGCGAGGTGAGCTCGGTGACCAGCAGGACCCTCTCCGCCATGGCCTGGAACTCGGGGCTGTGGATGCGCATGAGACGGCCGCCGGACATTCCACGATTCTCTCCCACGCTTACGGACCGACCAGGAGGCACGCCCTACTTCGGCGGGGTGCCTGTCCGCGAGCGAGCCCGACACAGGCCACAATCAGCCAAGCGCAACGGCTCGGCATGCCCGAACTGTCATGCCAGCGAGATCATCCGGATCCCCGACGAGGTGATCAGCAGGATCGGTGTCGGCGGCCAGGATCCGGACGACGTTCGACCCGCGTCCGTTGCTCCCTCCCGCCTGAGTCCGGCTCCTGAAAGACTGGCGGCATGACGCGACCGATCCAGCTCCGAGTGGCCGAGCAGACCGCGCCAGCACGTGAGCGGGGCCTGCTCAGCGAGGGACGGTCCCTGTGCGAGGAAGGTCGCTGGGAGGACGCCGCCCAGGTCTTCCAGACGCTGGTCGCCGGTGGCTCCGTGTCGGCGCTCACCGAGCTGGGTCTCGTACGGGACGAGCTCGGTGACCACGCCGGTGCGTTGGAGCTGTTCGGCCGGGCGATGGCGGCCGGCGACCTCGCCGGCTATCTCGCTGCCGGCAGCGCTGCCCTCGCCGATGGTGATGTCGACGAGGCCGAGCGGTTGCTGCGCGTCGGGGTCGAGGCCGGCGAGGAGCAGTGGCAGTGGCAGCTTGCCGAGGTCTACCTGGCCCGTGACGATGACGCCGAGGCCGAGCGCCTGCTGCGCGCGGCCATCGTGGCCGGCGAGACGCGGGCCTGGCGCGACCTGGCGTTGCTCGCCGAGCGGGCCGGGGACCTCGCCGCGGCAGAGTTCGCGTACCGCTCGGGTGCGGGCGAGGGTGACGCCACCGACCGTCTCGAGCTTGCCCGGTTCCTGGTCGGCCAGGGACGCAGCGCCGAGGCACTGCCGATGCTCACCGAATTGCTGAACCAGGGCCACCTCCGCGCCTTGGTCGGTCTTGCTGAGCTGGCCCGCGAGGCCGGCGAGCTCGAGCAAGCGGCGGCGACCTATCGGGCGGCCATCGACGCGGGTGCCCTTGATGCCCGTGAGGATCTCGCCGACCTGCTCGCCTACGACCTCGATCGACCCGTGGAGGCGATGGAGCAGTGGCGTCTCGCGCTGGCAGAGGGTGTCGTGGACCCGGCCTCGCTCTGGTGGGAGACGGGGCAAGCCTACGAACGCGCCGGTGACTTGGGCGCTGCTGAAGCCGCGTACCAGGAGATGCTGGCGGCCGGCGACGTCGACGCGCACCACGCCCTGGCATCGCTCGCCCTCCTACGAGGCGAGGTGGCGTCCGCCGAGCGACTGTTCCGCGATGCCCTGGCGGCCGGTGACGCCGATGCACTCGAGCCGTTGCGCAGTCTGCTGACCTCGCAGGGGCGGGCCGCCGAGGCCGCAGCTCTGCACGACGAAGCCTGATTCCGCGGCTCCCTTCCTCGATTGCGGCGATGGACCAATCCGGCTGGCCGGTTCGCGCGAACGCCTGCCGTCGGAAAGCACGTAACCCGGTGGGCAACCGCAACCCGCTCATCGCGTACGGCTTCCATCCATCCCCTGCTGAGTCGTCAGTCGGGGCGAGTGAGGGAGAGCACGTGCAGATCATGCGCAAGAACAGAGCGCGACCGGGGAAGCACGGTCGGACCAGCCGCACCGTGGCCGCGACGGGAGCTGCGGCCCTCGCCATCTCCGGCGGAGCATTGGCGCTGGCACCGGTGGCAAGTCAGGCGTCGTCGCACCGTGAAGCTCCGCTGATCTCCGGCGACCCGCGCGCGGACAACACTGACGTCTACGCGTTCGTCAGCCCGGACAAGACCAGCACCGTCACCCTGCTGGCCAACTGGATCCCGTTCGAGGAGCCCAACGGCGGTCCGAACTTCTACCCGTTCGCCCAGAACACGCACTACCTGCTGCACATCGACAACAACGGTGACGGCGTCTCGGACATCAACTACATCTGGACGTTCACCAACCACTACCGGGACGCGAAGGGTCAGTTCCTCTACAACACCGGCGTCGTGAAGAGCGTCCGCGACAAGACGCTGAACTTCTACCAGACCTACACGCTGCAGAGGGAGGACAGCCGTAGCGGTCCCAAGACCATCCTGAGGAACGCCGTTGTCGCCCCCTCGGACACCGGCAAGGCGTCGATGCCGAACTACGCCGCACTGGTCAAGCAGGCGACGAAGGGCCTCCCCGGCGGCGGCAAGACGTTCGCCGGCCAGGCGGACGACCCGTTCTTCCTGGACCTGCGGGTCTTCGACCTGCTCTACGGTGGCAACCTTTCCGAGGCCGGCCACGACACGCTCAAGGGCTACAACGTCAACACGCTGGGCCTGCAGGTCCCCAAGAGCGAGCTGGCGTACAAGGGTGACGCGAGTCGCAACCCGGTCATCGGCGTGTGGTCGAGCACGGCGGAGCGGACGGTCAAGGTCACGGCCAAGGGCGTGACCAAGCTCGGCCCGTACGTCCAGGTCTCGCGCCTGGGCAACCCGCTGGTCAACGAGGCCGTCGTCCCGCTGGCGTACAAGGACGCGTTCAACGCGATCCCCCCGAGCGTCGACCACACGGTCACGCCGGTCGTCAAGGCGGTCCTCAACCCGATCGTGCCGCAGCTGATCCAGAAGATCTACGGCATCCCCGCTCCCCAGGGTCCGCGCAACGACCTGGCGGAGATCTTCCTTACCGGTATCGCCAAGAACGCCCCGACTCTCGACGGGACCAAGGCGCCGATCCAGGCCGACCTCAACTCCCAGGTCCTGAACGCGGACGTCAACCCGGCGAAGTTCCTGCCGTCGGAGGAGCTGCGACTCAACATGGCTGTCCCTGTCACCGCCAAGCCCAACCGGCTCGGCGTCCTGGGTGGGGACTTCCAAGGCTTCCCGAACGGTCGCCGGCTCGGTGACGACGTCATCGACATCGCGCTGCAGGCCTTGGAGGGTGCCGCGACCAACGGCATCGTCAAGCCGCTCGCAGCCGGTGACGGCGTCAACGCCAACGAGCACGCGTTCAGCAGGACGTTCCCGTACGTCGCCCTGCCGAACACTGCGGCCGTCAACCAGGCCAAGTAGTCATGGGCCGCCCACCCGCACCGCAGGGCGGGTGGGCGGCCAGGCCCGACAACCCCGTAGTACCAAGGTCTTTCGAGTAAGAGGTCAAAGCCGTGATGACTGATCTGCAACAGCCAGCCGAGCTGTCCGGGCAGAGGGTACGGCGTCCGCAGCGCCGCCTGACGCTTGCCGTCGCTGCCGTCCTGCTGGCCACGGTGATGGTGGCCGGGTTCGGCATCGCGAGCCACCCCGGCTCCGGCAGCAAGAGCTCCCGCGTGGACACCGCCGCCCGCCGTGTGGGCGACGGCAACCTCACGCTCAACCCGTCGGGCAACGGTGACCAGAGCGCCGCGATCGCCGGCCTGCAAGCCCTGCTGAAGAAGACACCGGGCAACGCTGCCGCCTGGGCGACCCTCGGACTGGACTACGTCGACCAGGCTCGCGTGACCGTCAACCCGTCGTTCGACACCCTGGCCGAAGGCGCGCTCGCGAAGTCACTGGCCATCAACGACAGCGACAACTTCATCGCCGACGCCGGCGAGGCCACCCTCGCTGCAGCCCGGCACCAGTTCGCCCAGGCCAAGTCGTGGGCGCTCAAGGGCATCGCCGTCGACGGCTACAACGCCGGCCTGTACGGCATTCTCGCCGACGCGCAGACCCAGCTGGGCGAGTACGACGCTGCCGCTGCCTCCGTACAGAAGATGCTCAACCTCCGCCCGCAGACGCCCGCGCTGGCCCGGGCCTCCTACGTCGCCGAGCTGGCCGGCAACGTCCCGTCCGCCGTGTCCCTGATGACACAGGCCCGCGACGCTGCCTCGACCCCGGCTGACACCGCGTTCACCGACTACTACCTTGGTGAGCTCACCCGCAATGCCGGCGACCCGACCAAGGCGATGACCCACTACGAGGCGGGGCTCAAGGTCGACCCGTCCTACGCCGCGCTGTACGAGGGCCGGGCCAAGGCCGAGGCGGCGCTCGGCCGTCAGGACGCCGCGATTGCCGACTACACAACGGTTGTCGGACGAGTTCCCCAGCCGCAGTACGTCATCGAGTTCGGCGACTATCTCCTGTCGCTCGGCAGGACCGCTGAGGCTCAGCAGCAGTACGCAACCTTCGCGGTGGAGAACCAGCTCTTCCAGGACAACGGCGTGCTGCTCGACTCCGACCCGGCGCTCTACTACGCCGACCACGGAGACCCGGCGAAGGCGCTGCAGTTCGCCGAGGCCGGTATCAAGATCCGGCCGTTCCTCGAGATGGACGACGCGTACGCCTGGGCGCTGCACGTCAACGGCCGGGAC
>JAWWOL010000211.1:0-8267 GCA_033851695.1 Frankiales bacterium | reverse complement strand
ATCAGGGCGACGACCGCCACGGCAGCAGCAGCAACGGCGAGCGTGTTGAGCGTGGAGCTGTCGAGTGACACAGATTGGCCTGAACCCTTGCGCTCGTCCTGCGGAGCTGTCCTGTTCAGACTACGAGACCGCGATGTACGTCAGTGCCAGACTCGGCGGACGCTCATCGGACGCATATCGTCTCCGACATGGACCGTGACGAGGTACGCGTGCTGCTCCGGCGCGTCGCCGACGGCGACCTGGCCGCGGACGAAGCGCTCGACGCGCTGGTCGCCGGACCCCTGGGCACCGGGGCGTCCGGCTTCACCGACCTGGGCTTCGCCCGTCTCGACACCCACCGGGCGCTGCGCACGGGCGACCCCGAGGTGGTCTACGGAGCCGGCAAGACACCGTACGAGGTCGTCACCCTGCTCCGCGCGCTGCACGCCGGGTCCGGCGACCGCCCTGCCGTCGTGACCCGGCTGCACGACGAGGCGATCACCGCGATCCGCGAGGAGCTGCCCGACGCGGTCGTCGACGAGATCGCCCGCTGCGCCGTCCTGGGTGAGCTCCCCGTCCCGCTCGGCACGGTCTGCGTGGTGACCGCCGGGACGAGCGACGCTCCGGTCGCCGCCGAGGCGGCGTTCGTGGCCCGGGCGTTCGGGGCGGAGGTCGACCGGGTCACCGACGTCGGCGTCGCGGGCATCCACCGGCTGCTGTCCGTACGGGACCGGCTCGAACGGGCGGACTGCCTGGTCGTCGTCGCCGGCATGGAAGGCGCCCTGCCCAGTGCCATTGGTGGCCTGGTCGGGGCACCGATCGTCGCGGTGCCGACCAGCGTGGGCTACGGCGCCGCGTTCGAGGGCCTCGCCGCCCTGCTCGGCATGCTGACCTCCTGCGCGCCCGGCGTGACCGTCGTCAACATCGACAACGGCTTCGGCGCCGGCCTGTTCGCCGCCCGGGTCGCCCGGCGGACGGCACAGGCGGCCCGGCCGTGATCGGCTGGTGGCACTGCTCGGCCGGGGCCAGCGGCGACATGATGCTGGGCGCGCTGGTGGACGCCGGCGTGCCTCTCGGCGTCCTGCAGGCGGCGGTCGACGCGATCGGGACCGAGCCGGTCACCCTCACCTCGAGCCCGGTCAAGCGCCACGGCATCGGCGCGACCCTGGTGATGGTCGACGCCCCGGTCATGGCCACCGACCGTTCGTGGGCGGGGATCCGGACCCTGCTCGAGGCGGCTCCGCTCCAGGACGCCGTCCGCGCGCTGGCACTGGATGCCTTCGCCCGGCTGGCGGCTGCCGAGGCCGAGGTGCACCGGACCCCGGTCGACGACGTGCACTTCCACGAGGTCGGTGGCCTGGACGCGATCGCCGACATCGTCGGTGCCGCGGCCGGTCTCGCCGCCCTGGGCCTGTCGTCGATCACCTCGTCGCCGGTGACCCTGGGCTACGGGTCGGCGCGCGGGGAGCACGGCGTCGTCCCCGTACCCGGTCCCGCGGTGCTCTCCCTGCTCGGTGCGGCCGAGGCTCCGGTCGAGTCCGGCCCGGCCCCGTACGAGATGTGCACACCGACCGGCGCCGCCCTGCTGGCGGCGAGCGTCACCGGCTGGGGCGCGCTGCCGCCGATGCGGGTCGACCGGGTCGGCACCGGCGCGGGGGGCCGCGACCCGGCCGAGGTCGCCAACGTCCTGCGGCTGGTGGTCGGGGTCCCGGCGCAGGTCCCCGCCGCGAGCGAGCTGGTCATCTCCTGCAACGTCGACGACCTCGACCCTCGACTGTGGCCGGCGGTGCTCGCCCGCGTCCTCGAGGCCGGCGCAGCGGACGCCTGGTTGACCCCGATCCTGATGAAGAAGGGCCGGCCAGCGCACACCCTGTCGGTCCTCGTCGCTGACGACGCGGCCGACGCCGTACGGCTGGTGATCTTCACCGAGACCTCGACGCTGGGGGTGCGCGAGACGGCCTACACCAAGCGGGCGCTGAGCCGGGAGTTCGCCACGGTCGACGTCGACGGGTTTCCCGTACGGGTCAAGATCGGCCGGTTCGACGGGACGGTCGTCAACGCCCAACCGGAGTACGAAGACGTGGTGGCCGCCGCCGCCAAGCTGGGCCGGCCGGTCAAGGCGGTGCTGTCCGCTGCCAACGCCGCCGCACACGAGGCCGGCCTTGCTCCCTGAAGCCCCTGATGCCCCCTGACCGTCAGCGGCGGCGCTTGCGTTGCTGCCAGGCCACCACGCACAGCGGGCAGGCGTCCGCCGGGGGCTCCCCGCCGATGCCGCCCACCACCATCCGTACGCCACAGAACGCCGTCGTCTCCGTGCCGGCCGGCAGCACCGGCGGCGGGTAGGCGTGCTGGACCCGAGGCTCGTCCGGCTCCGCGCGCTCCTCGGCGTCCGGCGAGGTGAGCGGCAGGTCGGGCATGGGAACACGCTAACGCCGGAACGACGGGGCCGTGCGTTGCGGGACGGTCACGTCCAGATCGAGGCGAGGAACGCGATCGTGCCCGCCACCTGTCCGTCCGGGTCGTGCAGGGGAGCGGCCACCGCGTCAAGGGTCCGGGTCGAGCTGTCGGCAAAACGCACGCGCATGAGCCCGCGGGTCAACGTGTTGCCGGCCAGGGCCAGGAGCGGGGCCAGCCGGTCGACATAGACGGCGCCCGCGGCCCCGCCGTGGAAGTCGACCAGGTCGACGACGTCCAGCAGGTGGTGTCCGACGACCTGGTCGGGACCGTACTCGCCGAGCAGCTCAGCCGCAGCAGCCGACGTTGCCACCACACAACCGGTCGGGTCGAGCACGAAGCACGGCTCCGCGGAGTCCTCCACCAGCTTGCACCAGGGGGTCAGCACCTCGCCGGCCGTCGGCCGTTGCGCGTCGAGCCGGACGAGCGGGATCAGCAGCCGGCTGATCTGCTGGCCCGGAGTCGGGACGGGAGGGCCGGGGGGCGGGGTGGACGGCGGGCCGGACCGGGTCAGGGTGAGGCCGAGGACTGTCATGAGGCAGCGGCTCCTTTACGAAGCCCCTGGGCCCAGGTCAGTTCCGGCGGCGTTCCGGTCCTTGCTGGTCGGGGCTGGCTGGATCGAGTCGAGCGCGGGGTGTTCCGGTCGTGCAAGCACGACATTGGACCTGTCCCCCGACAGCGAGGCTTCATCGCCACGACCAGCCTTCGATGCGGCCTCGATGCTGCTGAGCCCGCGCGTCGGCAACCAGAAGAGTAGACCCATCGCGGCAAGACCGAAAGCGTCCTGCAGCAGGTGCGCCGGATAAAGGACACCGTGGTGCAAAGCGAGCGTCGACCCGTACCACGGCAGCCTCAGGACGAAGAAGAGCGTGAGGTACGCGGCCCAGCGGGCGCGTCGGGGATCGGTGAGGTCGCCCGCCACGAGGGCGATCGCGAGGAGCACCCAGCACAGGTGGTGGATCCAGGACACCGGCGAGAGGGCGAAGCTGAGCAGGCCGACGAGCACGGCGGCGGTCAGCTCGTCGCCCTCCGCGTGGACGCGGACCGCCCGGCGCATGCCCAGCACGAGCACGACCAGCGCCAGGACCAGCCACAGCGCCGTCGTGAGGTGCGCGTCGACGTGCAGCCGCAGCAGGATCCCGCGGATCGACTGGTTCGAGGCACCCGCGTTGCTGCCCAGGCGGTCGCTCGCGGTTGCCGCCCTGGTCCAGTAGTCCCCGGACCCGTACGGGATGACCGCCTGCGCCAGCAGCTCCGCCCCGGCGAACGCGGCCGTCGCCACGTAGGCGGCCTTGCGGCGGCCGGTCAGCCAGAGGTACGGGATGAACAGTGCCGGCGTCAGCTTGACCGCGGCCGCGAGCCCGATCAGCAGGCCCCGCGGCCACCTCGGCCGGGCGAGGGTGAGGTCGGCGACGACCATGACCACGAGGAACAGGTCGACCTGGCCGAACTTGATCACGTCACGGACCGGGTTGAGCCAGGTCGCCGCGGCTGCCAGCGCGGCCAGCAGGTAGGGACGGCCGGGTCCCGTACGGGCCAGCAGCGGGCGGAAAGCGACGGCGGTGAGCCAGCCGATCGCGGCCATCTCGGCGGCGGTCCAGATCAGCACGTCGGCCAGCGGCGGCAGCCAGGCCAGCCAGGGCGTCAGCAGCGCGGCGAACGGCGGGTAGGTGAACGGCAGGTCGACCGGCACCGAGGTGAACGTGTAGAGGGTGTGCGCCCCGTTCAGCACCGCGCGACCGGCGTCCCGGTAGACCACCAGGTCGATGAACCACTGCCGGGGGCTCGCCGCGAACCGGACGGCGAGATAGGGCGCCATCAGGACCAGGTAGAGCAGGGTCGCGGCCGCCCAGGCAGCCCGGCCCTGGGGGGCCCTGGTCGCGAGCCGGTGCAGCCGGGCCTCGTACGGCCTCACGGCGGCGGGGCTGGCGGGGGCGTCGGCACGTGGCCCATCATCCCCCACGCCTCACCGGGGGATCTGGGGGTCAGCCGGTGGCTTGCCCGATCGAGCGGATGGCGGTGACGAAGTCCTTGAACCGGCGGCGGTTCAGCAGCCCGAAGCCGGTGATCGCGACGACGCCCATGCCGCCCACGATGCCGTTGCCGATGACCGGGACCGGCTTGGACGGGCAGGCCGTGTAGGTGTCGGCCCAGGTGAACGTGCGCCCCATCAGCGCCCAGCTCACCAGGTCGGTCTTCGACGTCGGCTTCCAGGTCACCGTGAAGGCGGTGGTGTAGGTGCCGGGATAGAACGTGTTCGGGTGGCCGGGGTTGCCGGCGGTGCCGGAGGTCGCCGTGAAGGAGTTGTACGTGCCGGTGCCGGTGCCGGTGTTCGGCACGCTGGCGAAGAGGTTGAACGCCGTCGGGTTGGTGTAGCCGACCGCCAGCGTGTAGGTGCCGTCCCTGTTGTTCCAGACGCACTTCGCGGTGCCGACCAGCTGCTGGCAGCTCGTCCAGTCCGTCGAGGGGTGGGCAGCGGTGTCGCAGTTGATGGTCGTCGCCGCGGCGGCCGTGCCGGCGTTCGCGACGGCGCCGACCATGGCGCCGAGGGTGAGCAACGACGCCGCGAAGCCACGCGTCAGCCAGGACCTGCCCGTACGGGCGCGGCGGCGGCGGGATGTCACGATGACGCGCTCCTCGTCGAGATGGCTCGGCGGGCGATCACAGGCGTCGCCCGGGAAGGACTTCGGCGCGAAGCCGGCCCACCTTTTGCGCCAATCGCCACACGGGCTTCACCCGATTGCCACACCTCGGGGCGGTGCAGGGGGCCCGGAACGAGAAGAACCCGGACGCCGCCGACGGGGGATGCGGCGGCGTCCGAGCCCGTGACCAGACTAGACCCGCGGGCCCTCGGCTGACCATGGGTCCATCTGACCAGCCCGACCAGCCGAACCGGGCGTGCGCCGCCCGGACTAGTCAACTCGCGAGGACGTGGACAGGCGTCAGCGGATGGTGAGCTGCCGTCCGAGCAGCGCGCCGCGAGCCCGGCGCTGATCACTCGTCAACGTGGTCTCGTCGGCCAGCGCCTCGTCGAGACGCACCTGCAGCTCGGCCACCGGCTGTTCCAGCTGGTCCGCCGGCATCGCCGACGGCAGGTCCCACACGGGCACCAGCAGTCCGTGCGCCCGGAACGAGCCGACGTACTTCGTGCCCTCCCCCAGGGACAACCCGCCGGACGGCATCAACCGGGCCATCGCGTCGAGCAGGAGCTCCTCGTCGTACGGGAGGATCCAGCGCAGGTGGTTGCGCTCGGGCATCCGGCACCAGTAGGCGGCCTCGGCGCCGTCGACCTTGGCGGTGGGGATGACGACGGAGTTGGCCCGCTCGAGGGAGGCCTGCACCTCGGGGTCGAGCTCACCGACGCCCTCGACCCAGAAGTCGAAGCCGCTGAGCACGGTCACCTCGAGCGGGTCGTCGGTGACCAGATCCTGCAGCGACGCCCCCGGACCGGGCAGGCCCGATGCCGAGATCGGGGTGCCGGCCGGGGCGACGAGAGCCTGCTCGAGCGCGTGGGCGATGTCGCGGCTGACGTCTCCGGACCGGGCCGCGACCTGGAGCCCCAGGAACACCGAGTGGTCGGCCCGCACCATCGCGGCGCACCCCATCGGCAGCACGGTGGCGAGCAGCACCTCACGGTCGGCGTACTGCGGGTCCCGGAGCTTCAGCGCAGCGGTGGCCGCGGGCACGATCTCGCGCAGAGCAACCCACTCGGCCTCGCTGGTCAGACCGGCGAACGGGCGCAGGCTGACCGGGTCGGCGGCCCTTGCCTGCTCGCGCCCGTGGCAGGCCTTGTAGCGGCGGCCGGAACCGCAGGGACAGGGCTCACGGGGGGCCACCGGGGTGACGGCTTCGTCCACTCGGTTCGGGGCGGTGGTGCTGCGGCCGCCAGGCCGCCGACGGGAGGAGATGACTGACCCCAGAGGCTCGTAACGGCAACCAGCAGCCGCCAGGAAACCTGACGACTGCTGGGCGGATGATGCGGACGCGGCGAACGGGGGGGATCGCCGCGCCCGCGCTTCACACACTAGTAGGCCGAGGGCCGGTTGGACAGCCGAACCTTCAGTTCTGCCAGGCAATTGGGAGGCAAAGTTCGAGCCGGCTGCCCCGCCGCGCGTCCGGGCGCTGGGACAGCGTGACGGTGCCGTCGTGGGCGAGCACGAGTCGCCGCACGATGTACAGACCGAGCCCGAAACCGCCCCGGCGGCGGGTGTCGCCGCCATCGGCCTGGAAGAACCGCTCGAAGACCCGCTCCTCGTCCTCGCTGGCCACGCCGATGCCCTCGTCGTCCACCCTGATCCGTACGCTCACCCCGTCCTCGGCCAGGTCGGCCGACAAGGCGATGAGCCCTCCCTCGGGGGAGTACTTGACCGCGTTGTCCACCAGATGACCCAGGATCGTGCGCAACGCCTGACCGTCCGCCAGCACCTTCGGCAGGTCGTCCGCGACCGACACCGTGACCGCATGCCGTGCGGACAGCGAGCCGACGTCGGTGGCCGCAGCCGCCAGCACCGGACCTACGTGCGTGGGGAGGCGCTCCAGCCGGCGCGCCCCGACCTCGGCGTGCGAGCTCTGCAGCACCTGATCGACCAGTACGCCGAGCGCGTCGGCCCGAGCCCCGATGATCCGTACGGCCTCCTGCCGCTCGGCGTCCGTGAGGTCGTCCCAGCGCGCGACCAGCGTGCCGGCGAACCCCCTGATCACCGTGAGTGGCGTCCGCAGCTCGTGCCCGCTGGTGGCCAGGAACAGGTCCTTGGCCTCGTCGACCATCTTGGCCGCGCTGATGTCGCGGAACGTCACCACGGTCTCGCGCGAGTCCAGCTCACGCAGGGGCGAGCTGAGCACCTCCACCCAGCGCCCGTTGGGCAGCTGGTACTCGAAACCGATGCCGGCGAGGGCGTGCGGGAAGGGCAGCGGCTTGCCGATGGCCTGCTCGGCGGGCTGCCCGGTCAGCATGGTCGCCGCGGCGTTCCACGCCCGGACGACCAGGTCGTCGTCGACGACCGCGAGCCCGTCGGCCATCGCGTCGACGACGGCGCGCTCGTGCCGCTGCTGGCGCAGCACCGCCGCGTACGCCTCGGCGTTGGCCACCGCCGAGCCGGCGTGGCCGGCCAGGAGCTCGAGCATCCGCCGGTCGGTCTCGCTCAGCGTCCGCCCCGGCTCGGAGAACAGCACGGCCAGGGCACCGCGGGTCTCGCCGGCCACCACGATCCGGGCGACCGCCACCGTGTGCAGCTCCCGCTCCGACTGCTGGGCAAGCTGGGCGATCCCCGGGTAGGCCTCGGTCCGGTCCACCATGGACATCCGGCCCGACCGGTCGAGCGAGGCGATCGCGGTGCCGGCGTACGGGACCAGGAGGCCTTCGTACCGCTGCTCCTCGGCGTCGCCGCTCACCGCCAGGATCCGCAGCCGGTCGCCGGCGTGCTCCAGCACGCCCGCGCTGTCGCCGTCCAGCAGGTCCCTGCCCGCCTCGCTGATCCGGCGGAGCACAGAGGCCAGGTCCAGGTCGCTGTTGACGACCCCGACCAGCGCCAGCAGGCGCTCGATGGCAGGGACGTCGCCGGAGGCCGTGGTCATCGGCCCAACCTGCTCAGCACCTGCTGCGGCCGGTTGGTGATCAGCGCGTCGACGCCGAGGGACGCCATGAGGTCGACGTCCTCGTCGGAGTCCACCGTCCACACGTGCACCTCGTGGCCGGCCGCGTGGGCCCGCTCGACGAACCACGGGTTGCGCCTGATCAGGCCGACATAGGGGCCGGCGATCGAGACCGGCTCCGGCAGCCGGCCGTCGCGCAGCCGGACCGGCAGCCGGCGCAGCAGCAGCACGGTCGGCACCTG
>JAWWOL010000134.1:0-3367 GCA_033851695.1 Frankiales bacterium | reverse complement strand
GGGCATCCAGTACGACCCCGAGCCGCCGGTCTAACCAGATCTGCTGTCGAAGCTGATCCTTTCGCGGAACCAGCGAACGGCTCGCTGCGTCACACCAAGCAGAGAGGGGAGTTCGGGATGAGAGATGCACGTGCCGTCTGGTGGGCAGTTGCCGTCGTCCTGTTCGCGGGCGGCTGCGCCCAACAGGCGACGGCCGGCTCGCCGCTGAGCCCCAGCCCCTCGAGTTCCTCGACGGCGCCTGCACCCCTGCTCGCCTGCGCCGACCCGACGGGAGCGCAGAAGCGGCTGCTGACCAGCACAGCGCTCGGTCCGGCCGCCACCGCCATCACCGGCCAGCGGGTCACGAGGGAGTTCCGGCTGGAGGGCCGGTTCACCGCCGCCCCGCCACCGGCCGGCTACTCCCCACCGGTGACTGCGGCGCAGGCGACCTGCCAGCTCACCTCGCTGTACGCGACGAACGGCTCTGCTGCCGGTCCGGGCCGGCTGGCACTGGCCACGGTGACCATCGACGGCGCGGGCATCACCAGCCGGGACCAGCCCGCCCTGAACAGCGGCCACAACCTGACCGACTTCGGCCCGGTGGCCACGTACCGCAGCCGGCCGGCCTGGATCCTGGTCACCGCAGCCAACAACGACGTGAGCGCAGGGTGTTCGACCGCCCCGCCATCGAACGCGCCCACGCCGACCGGGATCCAGGCCGACCCGTACGAGGTGTTCGTGATCGACGCTGCGACCGGCGCCGCCGCGCTGCTGTTCGAGGACTCGTACGTGCTGTGCCCGGGGTTCGCCCCGACACCGCCCAGCGTTTCCGAGCCGTGGCAGCGCACGTCCGTCCCGTGGACGCTCCGCTCACGGGCTGCGGACGGGAGCACCGCGCAGATCTCGGCCAGCTGGCCGGACTGCGAGCACTACGTCAGCGAGGGTGCTGTCTACACCAAGATGACTTCGCCGGGGCCGTCACCGCCGTCCTTCACCCCGTACCCGTCACTGCAGGCGTGGGCCGACCAGACGCACCCCGACACCGTCACCATCGACGTCAACCGCGCCGTCGGCCCCGACTGCGGACCACCGGTGGCGCACCAGCTGACACTGCATGCGGCGCGCGTCGGGAGCCGGCTGCCGGCGACCCTCGTCCATGCGCCGGTGGGCGTGGAGACGCCGACCTTCTGAATCTAAGCCGGGTTGAGCTGGCCGACCCGGATGTGGTTGCCGAAGGGGTCGCGGATCCCGAAGTCAGTCCCGTACGGCTGCTCCGTCGGCTCCTGCGTGACATCGACGCCCGCCGCGACGACCTTGTCGAACATCTCGTGAACGTCGTCGGTGGTGAACGCGAGCCAGCCGCCGCCAGCACCCTTGGTGACCAGGTCGCGGATGATCTCCGCGGTGGCCTCGTCGTGGGCCGGAGCACCGGGCCGCTCCAGCAGGATCTCGTGGTCGGTCCCGGGGACGCGTACGGTCAGCCATCGCATGGCGCCGAAGTCGACGTCCGCGGCGACCTCCAGTCCGAGGACCTCGGTGTAGAACTTCAAGGCCTCGTCCTGGTCGAGGACGAAGATGGAGGAGATGTTGTTGGAGGTGAGCATGGTGACTTCCCTTGGTCGTTGAGGTGGTCCGTGGCTCAGCATAGGTATGGCCCCGCGGGTTGGCGTTATCCGAAAGTGCTCGATCGGCGCCGCTCGCCTGGCGCGCAGGCTTTGGGCAAGATGGACGCGTGAGCAAGGCCAGCGAGGACGTCAACCGGCGGCTGCTCCGTGCGCGGGACGTGATGGACCGCTCCTACGCCCGCCCGCTCGATGTCGACATGCTCGCGCACGTCGCACTGATGGCCAGGTCCCACTTCATTCGTGAGTTCAGGCGAGTCTTCGCCGAGACCCCCTACCGATATCTGCAGCGCCGGCGGGTCGAGCGCGCGATGTTCCTGCTCCGTCACACGCAGGACACGGTCACCGACATCTGCGCGGCCGTCGGGTTCACCAGCCTGGGGACGTTCAGCCGTACGTTCACCGCGATCGTCGGAGTCACGCCGACGGCGTACCGAGCGGCAGCGGCGCAGGTGCCGCAGTCGGCACCCACCTCGTTCGCCATGCGGTGGACCCGCCCGGCAGGCTACGCGGAGCCGCGACGGTCGCCCCTCGCCACCGATCTGCGACGCCGATGAAGCCATCGGTAGGATCCCGATCATGCAGAACAACACGGTGCTCGTGGAGCCGCTGCAGGCCACCTCACCACCTGTTCGGGCCCTGCTCGACCAGCTGACCGTCGAACTCGCCCAGGCAGGCTACGGCGCGGACGAGACGTTCGGATACTCGGTGGACCAGCTCGAGCAGAAGGCGGTCTTTCTGGTCGGCGCGCGCATCGGTGAGCTGCTGGTGGGCATCGGCGGAGTCGAGCTCCAGTCCGGCGGATTCGCCGAGCTCAAGCGCTTCTATGTTGCCCCCGATCATCGGGGCACCGGCATTGCTGCGGCTATCCTCGCAGCCCTTACCGATTACGCCCGGATGAATGGAGCCGGCGTTCTGCGTCTGGAGACCGGCGACAAGCAGCAGGCTGCCATCGCCTTTTACCGTCGCCACGGCTTCGCCGATATCCCGCGGTTCGGGCCGTACGTCCGCAGTGCCACCTCTCTCTGCATGCAGCTCAGCCTCGCACCACAATGAATGACCGCTTCTCGCTCTTGACCGGAATGACGATCAGAGACGACCGGCGGTCGGTGCGGAGATAACTGTCCAAGCCCGCCAGTGGGGGCGCGCACCTCGCAGCGAGTACGAGTCGCCGGAAGCGGGCGATCATCAGCTTGCGCCAGAACGACCGGAGATGGGCCGTCCAGGTCACCGCCAGCACCGAGCCGTGCCGGCTTGGCGTGATTTGCCAGGACCACAGGGCAAACTGGGGTTTTCGCGAACGGGCGCAGCTGGGCCACTTGGGTGCCCGTCGCCCGCATCAGGATTACCCACCCGTCGGGTCCCGCCATCGATCGCACCGTGCGATTCGGATCACCTCACGAAGATCCTTATCTGCTGACTTCACGGACTCGGACCAAACGTGGAACTGGTACGACCGCTAAACTCAAGGCCCATGACCAACCTGCCGCGACACGTCTGGATGCTTTGGTCACAGGGCTGGGACCAGGCACCCGCAGTGTCCCGCGCTTGCATCCAGACCTGGCGGCAGCGCAACCCCGGCTGGGAGATCCACGCGCTGACCGCGAGCAACCTGCCGGACTACCTCGACCTGTCGGCGGTGACCCATGCCGCGTCCTCCCCTCACCTCACTCCGGCGGCCGGGAGCGACATTGTGCGGATCCACCTGCTTTCCCGCCACGGCGGGGTGTGGGCCGACAGCACGGTCTGGTGTGCCAAGCCGCTCG
>JAWWOL010000095.1:0-10941 GCA_033851695.1 Frankiales bacterium | reverse complement strand
GTTGTTGAGCAGGAAGCTCTCCACCTGGTCCAGGCCGACCCGCTGCTGGGTCATCGAGTCCCGCTCGCGGATCGTCACGGCCTGGTCGTCCAGGGTCTCGAAGTCGACGGTCACGCAGTAGGGCGTGCCGATCTCGTCCTGCCGGCGGTAGCGGCGGCCGATCGCGCCGGCGTCGTCGAACTCCACGTTCCACCGCTTGCGCAGCGTCGCCGCGAGCTCCTTGGCTGCCGGCGAGAGCCGCTCGTTGCGGGACAGCGGGAGCACCGCCGCCTTGACCGGGGCCAGTCGCGAGTCGAGGCGCAGCACCGTACGGGTCTCGACCCCGCCCTTGCCGGTCGGCGCCTCGTCCTCGGAGTAGGCGTCGAGCAGGAACACCAGCAGGGAGCGGTCGACGCCGACCGCCGGCTCGATCACGTACGGGGTGAACCGCTCGCCGGCAGCCTGGTCGAAGTAGGACAGGTCGGTGCCTGATGCCTTGGAGTGCGTGGTCAGGTCGAAGTCGGTCCGGTTGGCGATGCCCTCGAGCTCGCCCCACTCGTTGCCGGCGAAGTTGAACCGGTACTCGATGTCGACGGTCCGCTTCGAGTAGTGCGAGAGCTTGTCCTTGGGGTGCTCGAACAGCCGCAGGTTCTCGGCTTTGACGCCTAGGTCGGTGAACCACGCGAGCCGGGTGTCGATCCAGTACTGGTGCCAGGTCTCGTCGCTGCCCGGCTCGACGAAGAACTCCATCTCCATCTGCTCGAACTCGCGGGTACGGAAGATGAAGTTGCCCGGCGTGATCTCGTTGCGGAAGGACTTGCCCTGCTGGGCGATGCCGAACGGCGGCTTGCGGCGGGCAGCCTGCTGGACGTTGAGGAAGTTGATGAAGATGCCCTGCGCCGTCTCGGGCCGCAGGTAGGCCAGCCCCGACTCGTCCTCGACCGGGCCCAGGAACGTGCGCAGCAGGCCGTTGAACATCTTGGGCTCGGTGAACGAGCCCTTGGTCCCGCAGTTCGGGCAGTTGAGCTCGGTGAGACCGGCCGGGGGACGGCCGTGCTTGACCTCGTAGGCCTCGGTCAGGTGGTCGGCGCGGAACCGCTTGTGGCAGGACTGGCACTCGGTCAGCGGGTCGACGAACTCGCGGACGTGGCCGGACGCCTCCCAGACCTCGCGGGCCAGGATCACGCACGAGTCGAGGCCGACGATGTCGTCGCGGCCCTGCACCATCGAGCGCCACCACTGCCGCTTGATGTTGTTCTTGAGCTCGACGCCCAGCGGCCCGTAGTCCCACGACGCGCGCAGGCCCCCGTAGATCTCGCTGCTCGGGAAGACGAAACCCCGCCGCTTGGAAAGGCTGACGATGGTGTCCATGCGGTCAGCGTTCTTGCTGTTCGCGGGTGCGGGGGCCATGGGAAGCTCCATCCGGCTGGCGGTCGGCGGGTGACCAGGTAGGTTACCGCGGCCCGGCCAACTGTCCGCAGGCGCGGCTAGGGTTTGCTCCGTGGTCCCTGCTCTGCGCACCGTCGACACCGACGAGCTGATCTCCCGTTCCGGCGGCCATCCGCTGGTCCGCCACCTGGCACCGCACCGTGTCCCCGGCGACACCGCCTGGTCGTACGGGGACGCGGTCGCTCTGGTCAACGGTTACTGGGGCGGCGCCGACCAGGGCGGCGACATCATGGTCGTCGGCCCGGCCCAGGACGCCGCCTCCCTGACCGAGCTGCTGGCCAAGGAGCATCGCCGGCCGATGTCTGTGCCGGCCGCCGCCTTCGCGCTGCTGCCCGACGGGGTGCTGGGCCGGCCGCACGGCTGGGGGTTCCGCTGGCTCGACCGGCCGACCACGGTGCGGATCGACGGCGTCGGCTGGCTGCCCACAACCGGCGAGGGCGAGGTCCGGCGGCTCCTCGACGAGGCGTTTCCCGAGGCGTCGTTCAAGCCGGGTGACCCGCGGGTCCGGCAGTGGGCCGGCATCCGCGACGACGACGGCAGGCTCGTGGCCTGCGCCGCCGACACGACCGAGGCGCCAGGTGTGGGCTTCGTCGCGGCG
The DNA here is from genome assembly GCA_033851695.1 of Frankiales bacterium. Classification (GTDB taxonomy): domain Bacteria; phylum Actinomycetota; class Actinomycetes; order JAWWOL01; family JAWWOL01; genus JAWWOL01. The sequence goes on along the minus strand of JAWWOL010000095.1, from coordinate 8,915 downwards.
ATCACCAGCCGCCCGGAGCTGCGCGGGCACGGCCTCGGCCGCCGGGTCACCGGCTGGACGCTCGACCGGCTGGTCGAGCGCGAGGGGGTGGCGGCGCTCTGGCACTACGGCGGCAACGTCGCCGCGGCCAAGGTCTACGACGCGCTGGGCATGCGCCGCCTCGACATGGTGGCCGCCGAGCCGGCGCTCAGCTGATCGCCCGCCCGGGGCCGGCTGAGTCGGCGTCGGCGGCCCTGGCGCTCGCACCCTCGCCCACCGGGTTCTGGCCGTCCGCGATCAGGACCTCGTACGCGCTCACCTCGTCCAACGCCCGCCCGAGCAGCGGCGCGGCCTGCACCTTCACCTCGTACGCTGACAAGGCCCTTCGATAGGCGCCGACCCCGTCCCACTCCGTCTGCACGATCCAGGCCAACGGGTCCTCGACCGCCCGGCCCACCCGGCCGCTGCGGTAGCCGGGCCGCGCGGCCAGCGCCGCCAGCGCCAGGCCGGCGTCGGCCAGGAAGGCCTCCCCGTCCGGCTCGGGGACACGAAATCGGGTGACGACCAGCACGGGCACTCCTGGATGGGCGCGAAGGTTCTGGCAGGATCGTCCCACCCCCCGAACCGACAGGAGCAACGCGTGAGCTTGTCGCCGTTCATGACCCCCGGTGCGGGACCGGTCCGGACCCGGATCGAGCGCCGGGCGGCCGTGGTCATCGTCTGGCTGGCCCACCTGCCCCGGCTCCTGCCGCCGCTGGTGGTGGTCCTGGTCTTCGGCGGTGGGTTGGTCCTGCCGGGCGTCGTCGGCGCCGTGCTGCTGCTGCTCACCGCCGCCGTGCTGGGCCTGCTCAGCTATCTGGCCTGGCCGTCCGTACCGGCCCGCCTGCGGTTGGCCAGGCTGGTCATCCTGGCTGGCGTGGTCGCCTTCGCGGTGTACAAACTGGTGTAAAGAGTCGCAGATACACCTTTGTAGCGGTGAAGTCACCCCCAGCAAGGGTCCAGAATCGACGGCGAAAAGCCGAATGACTCTTGTACGAGTGCCGCACCCGCGGTCATCGGATCAGGAGGACCTCGCGTCATGGCCACAACCCTGCGCAGCGCAAGCGTGCTGCTGACCGCTCTCGCCGCCGGCTTCGCGTTCGTGCCGTCGGTGAACGGGACGCACGTGTCCACGCCGGCCGCCCACGCCGAGGCGGGCGCCGCCACGCAGCCGAGCATGGTGCTCCAGACCGCCGGGTCCCCTCACTGGTACAGCAAGAACATCACCGCGTCCCAGTACTCCTCACCGGCGGTCGCCGCGGTCGGCCCGAAGGGCGCGCAGGAGATCGTCGTCGGTTTCCCGGACGGCACCGTGCAGGGCTGGGCACTCAACGGCGCCCACTTGTGGACCTTCAAGACCGGCGCGGGGGCCGTCACGGCCTCCCCGGTCATCGTCGACCTGAACAAGGACGGGCACCTCGACGTCATCACCGCCAACACGGCGGGCAACGTCTGGGGCTTCACGCCGTCCCTCGGCAACAAGGTGATCTTCCACAAGAACACCGGTGACGGCGTGCACGAGCCCGGCGACTTCGCCACTCCCGCCGTGGCCGACATCAACAAGGACGGCAAGCTCGACGTCGTCGAGACCAGCTGGGACCACCACATCCACGTGTGGAGCGGCGCGGGCACCCACAAGGAGCTGCCCGGCTTCCCGGTCTTCCTGAAGGACACCGTCTGGTCCAGCCCCGCGGTGGCCGACATCGACGGCGACGGCTGGCCGGAGATCGCCTTCGGCTACGACTGCGCCGGCGTCAAGGGCCAGGACTGCTACAAGCACCCTGGCGGCTACGTGGGCGTGCTGCGCCACGACGGCAAGTGGCAGAAGGGCTGGCCCAAGTGGCAGCCCCAGGTGATCTGGTCCTCCCCCGCGATCGTCGACCTCTTCGGCAACGGCAAGAAGGAAATCGTGGTCGGCACCGGCGCCATGCCCAACACGACCGGCCGCCGCGTTCTCGCGTTCACGTCCGGCGGGCACTACGTCCCGGGATTCCCCTCCGCGCAGAAGGAGGAGGTCACCGCCTCCCCCGCCATCGGTGACGTCGACGGCGACGGCAAGAAGGACATCGTCTACGTCAGCAACGACGGCATCCTGCACGTGGTGAACCGGGCCGGCAAGATCACCGCCAGCACCTGCCTTGCCGGCAGCTGGCACACCTGCCCGATCAGCTACCGCGCCAACGCCGCCATCGCGGACGTCAACAACGACGGCAAGATGGACATCATCGTCGGCAACGAGCTGAGCATGGCCGTCTACGACAAGGTCGGTGGGACGCTGGTGAAGAAGGCGGTGTACGGGACCTACGGCTACCAGCCCGGTGCCTTCGTCGGGTCGCCGACCATCACCCAGGTCGGCAACCAGACCTGGATCGTCGCGGCCACCAGCAAGCCGGGTGCGCTCAACGTCGGCAAGGTCTTCATCTGGAAGCTGAACAACAAGCTGGGCAAGGCCCCGTGGCCGACGTTCAAGCAGTCCTTCGCCCGCCTCGGCGTCGCACCGAAGTAAGGGCTACGGCTGTACGGGCGGAGCCTCCTCGTTGGGGATGGCTCCCCCGTACCGCCGGTCCCTGCTGGCATAGACCTCGAGCGCGCGCCAGAAGGTCCGCCGGTCGTAGTCCGGCCAGAGCGTGTCCTGGAACACCAGCTCCGCGTACGCGGACTGCCAGAGCAGGAAGTTCGACGTCCGCTGCTCGCCCGAGGACCGCACGAACAGGTCGACGTCCGGCATCTCGGGCTCGTCGAGGTAGCGGCCCAGCGTCTTCTCGGTGATCTTGGCCGGGTCGAGCCGGCCGGCGGCGACCTCGCGGGCCATCGCGGCAGCCGCGTCCGCGATCTCGGCCCGGCCGCCGTAGTTGACGCACATGGTGAGCGTCAGCCTGTCGTTGTCGCGGGTGAGCTCCTCGGCGATCTCGAGCTCCTGGATCACCGAGCGCCACAGCCGCGGAGGACGCCCGGCCCACCGGACCCGTACGCCCAGCTCGTGCATCTCGTCACGACGCCGCCGGATGACGTCGCGGTTGAAGCCCATGAGGAACCGGACCTCGTCCGGCGAACGTTTCCAGTTCTCGGTGGAGAAGGCGTAGGCGGACAGCCAGCCGACGCCGGACTCGAGCGCCCCCTCGACGACGTCGAACAGCGACGCCTCGCCGCGGGTGTGCCCCTCGGTACGCGGCAGCCCGCGCGCCTTGGCCCAGCGGCCGTTGCCGTCCATCACGATCGCGACGTGGCGCGGCAGCAGGTCCCTGGGGATCGGGGGCGGCTGGGCGCCGGAGGGGTGCGGGGTCGGCTGTCGGTACTGCCGGTGCGTCCGAGGGCTCACGCCCGCTCCACCAGCGACAGCGAGCGCAAGCCGCGTTCCAGGTGCCATTGCAGGTAGGCCGCGACCAGGCCGCTGCCCTCGCGCCGGTGGCGCAGCTCGCTGGCGTCCGCGCAGGCCCAGTCGCCGCCGAGCAGCGCGGCGATCAGGTCCAGCGACTCCCGCGACGGGGTCACCGCGCCGGCCGGGCGGCAGCCCGCGCAGACCACTCCCCCGGCGGACGGCGCGAAGTAGCGGTGCGGGCCCTCCATGTCGCAACGGGCACAGGTGTCCAGCGACGGCTCGTACCCGGAGACGGACAGCGCGCGCAGCACGAAGGCATCGAGGACGAGTACGGGCTCGTGGGCGCCCTCGGCCAGCGAGCGCAAACCGCCGACGAGGAGCAGGAACAGCCGCATCGAGGGCTCGCGCTCCTCGGCGGTGAGCCGCTCGGCGGTCTCCAGCATCGCCGTCCCTGCGGTGTAGCGACCGTAGTCCGTCACGATGTCGCTGCCGAAGGGACTCACGATCTCGGCCTGGGTCACGATGTCGAGCTCGCGACCGGCGTAGAGCAGGCAGTCCACGTGGCTGAACGGCTCGAGACCCGCGCCGAACTTGCTCTTGGTCCGCCGGACGCCCTTGGCCACGGCGCGGACCCGCCCGGTGCGCCGGGTCAGGATGGTGATGATCCGGTCGGCCTCACCGAGCTTCTGCACGCGCAGGACGACGCCGTCGTCGCGGTAGAGGGTCACCTGAGCATTGTCTCCCGTCCCGGTGTCGCGTGTGCGTGTGACATGCGCACGAACCTCGGCAGGTCTACCGTCAAAAGCCGGTTCGCCACCGTGAGCGGACCCCTCCACACCGGCCGAGCCATCAGGGGACCCGCCATGGCCGACAACGAAATCCGGATCACGCCCACCACCACCTCAGCGGCGGCCGAGGTCCGCCCTCGCAGCCACGGCTCGTTCCCGCGTGGCCTCGGTCTCGTACCGTCGTCGTCGTTCACCGAGGGCCGCTTCGGCCGGATGTTCCGAGACGTGCCGGTGTACGAGCACGACATGAGACAGCTCGGCGCGCTGGCCGAGTCGATGATCGCCCCGATCGACCTGAAGGACACCGAGCCCGTGGTTCCGGGAGCGGAGGATGAGGATGAAAACCCTGTGATACCAGCGGGTTTCACCTACCTGGGTCAGTTCATCGACCACGACATCACCTTCGACCCGGCCTCCAGCCTGCAGCGGCAGAACGACCCGGACGGCCTGCACGACTACCGCACCCCACGGTTCGACCTCGACTCCGTCTACGGACGGGGGCCGGCCGACCAGCCCTACCTCTACCAGAGCGACGGCGTACGGATGCTGCTCGGCCGTGACCTCGACGGCGGTGCCGGCCGGCCGGCGAACGGGCCGGACCTGCCGCGCAACTCCCTCGGCCGGGCCCTCACCGGCGACCCCCGCAACGACGAGAACCTCATCGTCAGCCAGTTGCAGAGCCTGTTCCTGCGGTTCCACAACACGATGGCCGACCGGCTGGCCGACACCGGGCTGACCGGCGCCGACCTGTTCCGGGAGACCCAGCGACAGGTCCGCTGGCACTACCAGTGGGTCGTCGTGCACGACTTCCTCGGCCGCGTCGTCGACGGGTCCGACGGAGTCGCGGGGCGCACGCGCGGCGTGGTGGACGACGTCCTGCGGACCGATGTCTACCGGACCAGCGACGGCGACGTGCGCCGCACGCGGGCGCGGCTGGAGTTCTACGCCCCGCGGGTCGACCCGTTCATGCCGGTCGAGTTCTCCGTCGCCGCCTACCGGTTCGGGCACTCGATGGTCCGGCCGTCGTACTTCATCAACGACGTCGTGAAGGCCGGCCGCAACAACGCGAGGATCCCGCTCTTCTCCTTGAGCACCGGGCCGCTGGACAACCTCAACGGCTTCCGCCCGCTGCCGGACCAGTGGGGCATCCAGTGGAAGTACTTCTATGACATCAGCAGCGCCGAGCCCGCCCAGCGCTCGTACAAGATCGACACGCAGCTGGCGAACCCGCTCGGCGCGTTGCCGGCCGCCCCTGACATGCCGTCGCTGGCACTGCGCAACCTGACCCGGGGTGTCCGGCTCGGCCTGCCCTCGGGCCAGACCATCGCCCGGGCGATGGGCATCACCCCGCTCACGGACGCCCAGCTCGGCATCGACACGATCGCACCGGACTACGCCGGCGACAGCCCGCTGTGGCACTACATCCTCAAGGAGGCGGAGGTGCTCTGCGGCGCGCAGCACCTCGGCCCGGTCGGCGGCCGGATCGTCTGCGAGACCCTGGTCGGGCTGCTCGCCGGCGACCCGCTGTCCTACCTGCGGGTGGAGCCGGGCTGGCAGCCGGAGCTCGCCGTCAACGGCCGGTTCGGCATGGCCGAGCTGGTGGCGTTCACCGAGGCGAAGGTCCTGCCGACGAGCGCGCCTCGTACGCCGGCGATGGCGGGGCGGGGTCGCGAGACCAGCTGAGCCGAGGTTCGGCCTCTGCTCAGGACCTGGTGCTGGAGTGACTCTGCGTTGCCCGCTCGGAGCGGGCAACGCAGAGTCGCGCGGGAAGGTCCTGACCTGCCCCGTTGCTGGGGACCACTGCGGAAGCCGCCGGGCTGTTCATCGCCGGCGACCCCGGCTCGTACGAAGAGGCACAGACCCTGCACGATCCGGCCTGGCTGACCGGCCGAGCTCACCTGCCGCGCAGCGCCTGCTCAGCGGTCAGAACCCCAGGCGGCGCAGCTGTTTGGGGTCGCGCTGCCAGTCCTTGGCGACCTTGACGTGCAGGTCGAGGTAGACCTTGGTGCCGAGCAGCGCCTCGATGTGCTTGCGTGAGTTGGTGCCGACGGCCCGCAGCCTGGTGCCCTGCGGGCCGATGACGATGCCCTTCTGCGAGTCGCGTTCGACGTAGAGGACGGCGTGGATGTCGACCATGTCGTCGCGGCCCTCGTGCGGCAGCATCTCCTCGACGGTGACCGCGATCGAGTGCGGCAGCTCGTCGCGCACTCCCTCGAGCGCGGCCTCGCGGATCAGCTCGGCGACCATCACCAGCTCGGGCTCGTCGGTCAGCTCGCCGTCGAGGTAGAGCGGGTGGCTCGGCGGCAGGTGACTCACCAGGACGTCGGCGACCGTCGAGGTCTGGAACCCGGTGAACGCGGACACCGGCACCACGTCGGCGAAGTCCATCAGCCGCGAGATCCCCATCAGCTGGCCGGCGACCGACTCCTTGCCGACCTTGTCGATCTTGGTCACCAGGGCGACGACCGGCGTCTTGAGCTCCTTGAGCTGGCTGACGATGAACTTGTCGCCCGGCCCGATCTTCTCGTCCGCCGGCACGCAGAACCCGACCACGTCGACCTCGGCAAGCGTGCTGCGGACCACGTCGTTGAGCCGCTCCCCCAGCAGGGTTCGCGGCTTGTGCAGGCCAGGGGTGTCCACCAGGATCAGCTGGGCGTCCTCGCGGTGGACGATCCCGCGTACGGCGTGCCTGGTGGTCTGCGGCCGGTTGGAGGTGATCGCCACCTTCTGGCCGACCAGGGCGTTGGTCAGCGTGGACTTCCCGGCGTTGGGCCTGCCGACGAAGCACGCGAACCCGGCGCGGAACGGGACCTCGGTCACGTGGCCTCTGCCTGCGAGCCGACGTGCACGGTCTGCTGCAGCACGCCGTCGGGCCCGGCGAGCAGCACCGGGGTGAACGCACCGAACTCCGCGATCACCGCCACGTCGTCGGTGCCCAGCTCGCGGCCGTCCGAGACCACGGCCACGGCCTCGAACGTGCGGGCGCCGGAGGAGACCGCCGCGGCCAGCGCAGCCCGTACGGCGGAGGTGGTCAGCCGCTGGTCGGCGTTCTCGACGGTGCCGGCGGCGTAGGTGCGGCCGTCGGTGTCGCGGACGGCCGCGCCCTCGACGACGCCGGTGTAGGGGGCATAGGCCCGCTGTCGCGCGACCCTGGCAAGCGTGAGGATCTTGGCGTCCTCGGGGTCGAGCGGTTGGTCAGGACCTGGCATCTGCTGGCTCCGTGTGGTCGGTGCTGTCGGCGTCGTCAGGCTCGGGCAGGACCCTGCGCACCACGACCGTACCGATCTGGTTGCGTCGACCGGCTGCGCGCTCGGCGGTCAGGACCAGCCCGTCGACCCTGGCCTCGGCTCCGGGGATCGGCACCCGGCCCAGGGCACTGGCCAGCAGACCGCCGACGGTGTCGATGTCCTCGATCTCGATCTCGGTGCCGAACAGCTCGTTCAGCTCGTCGATCGGCAGCCGCGCCGTGACCCGGATGGTGTGCTCGTCGAGGGTCTCGACCCTGGGCAGCTCGCGGTCGTACTCGTCGGTGATCTCGCCGACGATCTCCTCGAGGATGTCCTCGATGGTGACCAGGCCGGCGGTGCCGCCGTACTCGTCGACGACCACCGCGACGTGGATGTGCCGAGCCTGCATCTCGCGGAGCAGCTCGTCGACGGGCTTGGAGTCCGGGACGAAGGTCGGGGGCCGCATGACCTGCTCGACCCGGACGGTGTTCTCGCTGTCGCGGACCTCGTGGGTGCGCCGGACCAGGTCCTTGAGGTAGATGATGCCGACGATGTCGTCCTCGTTCTCGCCCAGGACCGGGATGCGCGAGTAGCCGCTGCGCAGGCACAGGGACAGTGCCTGGCGCAGGGTCTTGTCGCGGCCGATCGAGACGATGTCCGGCCGCGGCACCATGACTGAGCGGACGATGGTGTCGCCGAGCTCGAAGACACCGTGGATCATCGCCCGCTCACCGGACTCGATGAGGTGCCGCTCCTCGGCCAGGTCCACCAGGTCGCGGAGCTCTTCCTCGGTGTTGAACGGGCCCTCGCGGAAGCCACGGCCGGGGGTGAGCGCGTTGCCGAGCAGGATCAGCAGCCGGGGCAACGGCCCCAGCAGCCGGTTGAGCGCCACCGCAAGGCCGGCGGTCGCCAGCGAGACCGAGTCGGCGTGCTGGAGGCCGACCGTGCGCGGGGCGACGCCGATCAGCACGTACGCGGCGATGGTCATCGCCACGACCGCGACCACGACGGCTTCCCAGTCCGACGTGAACCAGTGCGTGCACAGGATCGCGGCGAAAACCGTGGCGGTGAGCTCCATGATGGTGCGGACGAGGAGCAGCAGGTTGAGGTAGCGGGTGAGGTCGGCGGTCACCTGCTGCAGGTGACGCCAGCCGCGCCGGCCGTCCTTGCGCGACTCGTCGACCTGTACGCGCGACACCCGGGTCAGGGCGGCCTCGGAGGCCGCCACCAATCCGGCGAGCAGGACAAGGACGACGGACGCGACCAGCAGGGCAAGGTCGCTGAGATTCACAGCGATTCGCTCCCTGACCCGGACGACTGCCCACTCCAGGCGGCCAGCAGCTCGCCCTGCAGCCCGAACATCTCCTGCGCTTCCTCGGGCTCGGCGTGGTCGTAGCCCAGCAGGTGCAGGACGCCGTGGGTGGCCAGCATGTGCAGCTCGGCCTCGGCCGGGTGGCCGGCCTCGACGGCCTGCTTCGCGGCCACCTCGGGGCAGAGCACCACATCGCCGAGCAGGGCCGGACCGGCCTCCTGCTCGTCGTCCTGCGGGCCGCGCGAGACATC
>JAWWOL010000078.1:0-11219 GCA_033851695.1 Frankiales bacterium | reverse complement strand
CATGTCAGACGGACACGGGCGGAGCGCCCGGTACGACGCGGACGGCGTCCCGGCAGGAGTCCAGGAACGACTCCGCCTGCGGCAGGACCACCGCGGCCGACCGCACGTGGTGGTGCGCCGGGTCGACGCCGGGCGGCGTGATGCCCTCGTCCCGGAGGGCGATCACGGCCTTGCGCAGCTTTTGCCGCGCCTTGATGATGCCGCTGTCGGCCGGGACCAGGCGCTCCTTCGTCCGGTCGACGATCGGCCCCATGCTCTCCTGCAGCGAGGAGTCCTGGATGGCGATGCCCTTGACCCCCGAGTAGTAGTCGCCGCGCCGCTGCGCCTCGCGGTCCATGAGGTAGTCGTTGTCGAGGTTGGCCACCGGCCGGTAGGTGCCGGGGATGTTCTCGCTGTGCACCCCGTGACCGTCGATCATCGCCTGGCGTTCCGACGCCGACAGGGGACGGGTGGGGTGGTAGTCGAAGCTGTACGCCCAGCAGTTCTCGTCGTCGATCGGGACCCAGAAGTGCCCGTGCAGCGGGTGGTCACCGCGTGGCGGGACCATCGTGAAGTTCGGCATCACCCACGGCGTCACCCGCCAGTAGTAGGTGCCCTCCTCGGCGTTGCGGCGCGCGCCGACGAACAGCCCCCCGTCGCTCTCGGCCACCTCGAAGAACGGCTTCTTGTCGTTCTGGTTGTACTCGTTTCCCTTGGCGCCCTTGAACAGTGGATCGGTCTTGAGACCGCCGGAGTGCAGGAACGTCACGTGGCTGGAGTCGATGCCGCCCTCGAATGCCTGCAGCCAGTTGCACTGCTGCCAGCGCTTGGACGTGTAGGTCTGCTCCGGCGGGACCAGCGCGAACTCGAACTCGGGCAGCGGCGGCTGCTTCGCCGGGTCACCCATGTAGGTCCACAGGATGTCGCCGATCTTGACCAGGGGGTAGGCCCGCAGCTTCACGTTCTGGCAGAAGTTGCTGTTGTCCGCCTCCGACGGCACCTCGATGCACTGGCCGGTCACGTCGTACTTCCAGCCGTGGTACGAGCAGCGCAGGCCCGACTCCTCGTTGCGGCCGAACCACAAGCTGGCGCCTCTGTGGGCGCAGAACTCGTCGACGAGGCCGTACCTGCCCTCGCTGTCACGGAAGGCGAGCAGCCGCTCCGACAGCAGCTTGACCCGGACCTGAGGGCTGTCGTTCTCCGGGAGCTCCTCGGCAAGCATCGCCGGGATCCAGTACTGGCGGAACAGCTCGCCCGCCGGCGTCTTCGGCCCGGTCTGCGTCAGGAGCTCATTGATCTCTGGCCGAAGCACGCACATCTCCTCAACGGGCAGGGTTTTCGGGGGATACGCTCAGGAAGGACTAACTGTCATACCTTTTGTCCGACCTGTCAACGGGTTCCGGCACACGGGGCTAACCCTGTTCGGGTGGAACGTCCACGGTCAGGCCCTCGAGCTCGGGGGTCAGCCTGATCTGGCAGGAGAGCCGGCTGGTCGCGCGCCGCTCGGCGACTCCCAGGTCCAGCAGGTCGTCCTCGATGTCGTTCGGCTGCCCCACCAGAGACAGGAACTCCTCGCGAACCCAGACGTGACAGGTCGCGCAGGAGGCGTTGCCGCCACACTCGCCGATGATCCCCGGCACGCCGTTCTTCACGGCGGTTGCCATCACGGACTCGCCGACGGTGCCGTCGACCGCTTGCTGGTGGCCGGCTGCGCCGACATAGATCACTTTGGCCACGGCTGCTATCCTCCGTCTATTGGTTAGTCCATTAGACCACAACAGGGACCCACCCCGCGCCGTGCTGCGGGAACCCGCTAACCGGCGTCTGGAGACCCCAAAACGGCTACCATCGGCGAGGTGACGACGACGGTGGTCCCTGGCGATGGCCAGATGCGCGCGGAGGGCAAGGGTGACCTGCTCAACCGCGTCAGCATCGGGCGCATCTCAGAGGTGATCGTCGAACAGGTGCGGCTGCTGATCCGCCAGGGTCAGCTGTCCGCCGGTGACCGGCTGCCCTCCGAGCGCGAGCTGTGCGAACGCTTCGGCGTCAGCCGGGTCACCGTGCGCGAGGCGCTCCGCGTCCTGGAGGCCAACGGGCTGGTCGAGATCCGCGTCGGGGCCAGGGGTGGCGCCTTCGTCACCGCTCCGAGCAGCCGGCTGGTCGGGGAAGGGATCGCCGACCTCATCACCCTGGCCTCCCTCACCGCTGTCGAGGTGACCGAGTCGCGCATGGTGTTCGAGCTGGGCATCGTGCCGCTGGTCTGCGAGCGGGCGACCCAGGAGGACATCGACGCCCTGTACGAGATCTGTGATCGCAGCAAGAAGGCACTGCAAGGCGACGACTACCCGCTCGAGCTCTCGGCCGAGTGGCACGCCCGCTACGCACAGGCAGCCCACAACCGGGCCATCTCGATGCTGGTCGAGTCGTTGCACGGGCCCCTGCTGATGTCGCTCGAGCGGGCCCGCGAGGTGTCGCCGATGCATGGCCGGCGCGGCGTCAACGAGCACCGAGCCCTGGTCGATGCGATCGCTGCGCGCGACGCCACAGCCGCGGCGGCGCAGATGGCCACGCACCTCAAGCGCACCGCCGAGCGGCTGGCGAAAGCGCCCCGCGGCACGTCCGCCTGATCCGGCCCTGGACCCCTTCTTGGCCCTGGGTGGGGTCACCCCGAGGGCAGCCGGCTGCCCGAACGATAGGTCCTGACCCGCGCTTCCCCGTCGGCGACGACCACGTGGTGGGCGGCGCCCAGGCCGGTCACCGTGACCTCGCCGTCCACGAACTGCAGGGCGGTGTTCTCGTCCAGCCCGACCCCGCGCCCGGAGGGTCCGAGCGCTGCCACCAACCGCGGCAGCGTGCCCCACTGCGCGCAGTGCACGTCCACCATCAGGTCCACCAGGCCGAGGCCGTCGACGACCCTGACCTGGTCGATGTCCTCGGCCGAGTCCTCGGGGCAGACCTCGAGCTCGCCGTCCCGCCAGCCACCGACGACGGCCCGGCTTGCCGCGATCGCAGCCCCCGCCGAGAACCCGCAGTACGGCCGGTCGGCCAGCCAGTCCCGCAGCGCGGCGGCGGCCGGTGCCAGCGCAGCCGCATAGGCCGGCGTCAGCCCGCCACACACCAGCAGGCCGTCCGCGCTGCCGAGCTGGTGGACGCTGAGCCGGGAGCCGACCGGCACGAGCACCGGCACCGGCTGGCACGGAGCGAGCTCGCGTAGCACCGATGCCCAGCGGGCGAACTGGACCTGGCCGTCTCCCTCGTCGAGCACGACGCAGGCGATCCGCGGCAGCGGACCCGCCGCTTCGACGAACGGCCGGTAGACCTCCGGCTCGTCCCAGCCTCCGCCGATCAGGTGAATCGACCCCATGGTCACAGTCTTACGTGCTCCTCACTGAACCGCACCTCTCTCCCGGCCGTAGCGGTGCGAGACAGCTCGACACCTATCAAGGGAGTCACCGTGCTCAGAGCCCGAGCGTTCGTGATCGCCACGTCAACCGTCGTCGCCCTCGTGGGGTACGCGCCGGTTACCGCACATGCCTCCACGACCTCACCGGCCTGTCACGGGCACAAGGCGACCCTGGTTGTGACGGCACGCTCGCCCCACGTCGTACGGGGAACGTCCCATCGCGACGTCGTCGAGATCGAGGACGCCGGCCACGTGGTGCGCACCGGCGCGGGCAACGACCTGGTCTGCGGCTCGACCGGCCGCGACGTCATCGACACCGGCGCGGGCAACGACACGGTGTTCGCCGGTGCCGGCAATGACACCGTGACGGGGGACGACGGCAGGGACGCGCTGCGTGGGGGCGCTGGGGACGATCACCTGGCCGGCGGCCGCGGCAACGACGTCATCAATGGTGACGCGGGCGACGACCGGATCAATGGTGACGCGGGCGACGACCGGGTCAACGGCGGGTCGGGCCACAACCGCGACGGCGGTGGCTCAGGAGACGATCACTGCGCCAACGGGTCGCTCGTGACGTCCTGCGCCGACCACGACCTCGGCGACGACCATGGCGGCGACTCCGGGGGTGGCCACGGCTCGGACGGGTGACCGTCCAGGCTGCTTCGAGGCGCCCGGCTAGGCCCGATTGCCCCGGCCTAGTCTGGGTGTCATGGAGCCGAGCGAGCTGGACGCCGACGTCATCGAGTTTGCCCACCGGATGTTCGAGGCCGCGCGCAACGGCTGGGTCGAGGACCTCGAGCGCAACCTCAAGGCCGGCCTGCCGCCCAACCTGACCAACGACAAGGGCGACACCCTGCTGATGCTGGCTGCCTACCACGACCACCCCGAAGCCGTCCGCGTCCTGCTCGACGCCGGTGCCGACACCAGCCGGTCCAACGACCGGGGGCAGACAGCGCTGGGCGCCGCGGTGTTCCGGCAGAACGAGGTCACCGTACGGGCTCTGCTCGCCGCCGGTGCCGACCCGGACGCCGGCGGTCCCACGGCGCGCGAGATGGCGGCGTTCTTCCAGCTGCCGGCGATGACGGCCCTGCTCGACGAACCGCGCTAGACCCGCCGGAGGCTGATCGGGGTCAAGCCGCCACCGGGTGCTGTCGAGGGATTACCCACCCAGATGGCCGACCGCCCGATGCCGTACGAGCGAGGTTCCGCATGCCCGAAGCACCACTGAGCCCGACCCTGCGGATCCGTCGTACGGTGGCGGTGCTGGCGGCCCTCGCCGTGTCCTTGATCACCACGTCCGTGGCGAGCGGTCACGCCGATGCTGCCGGCACGCGCCTCCCTGCCTGGCACACGCCGATCTACAGCGGGCAGGACCTGGGATGGCCCGACTGCGCCAAGAAGGTCGGCGGGCTCGGCATGCCGCTGCCTCCCCCGACGTGGTACCGCCTGATGATCGTCGAGGTCAACGCGAAGTTCGTGATGGACGAGAATCCTTGCTTGTCAAGCGAACTGGCGTACGCCAAGGCGCACGCCAACATGGTCGGCAACTACCATCTGCCGGACTACCCGACCGCTGCTCAGCTGGCCCAGTCCGGCTACTGGCCGAGGAGGTGTGCCACGACCGACCTGCTGTGCCGCACGTACAACTCGGGCTACCAGCAGGGCACGTGGGCGGTCTCTCTGCTGCGCAGCAAGGGCACCTCGCCCCGGTTCCTCTGGATCGACATCGAGCACCGGGTCGAGCAGGACTGGTCGAAGAACATCCCGGCGAACATCTCGCTGATCAAGGGCGAGATCGCCGGCATCCGCTCACTCGGCGTCCAGCCGGGCCTCTACTCCTACACCTATGGCTGGCGCGAGATCACCGGTGGCTGGCAGGCGGGTCTGCCGCAGTGGGTCACCATCGGCCGCTCGACCAGCGCGGCGGCCCGGGTGGCGCGGTGCTCGCGGGCCGGCTTCACGTCGGGCCCGGTGGTCATGGTCCAGTCGACGTCCGGCGCGTTCGACTTCGACTCCGTGTGCCCCGCCTTCTCGCGGTCGATGACCTCCCTGTTCACCCCGAACGTCGCACTGCCGAACCCGCTCAACCCCTACCGGGGCGTCCTGGTGGGTCCGGGCTCGACCGGCGCAGCGGTCCAGGCCGTGCAGTGGGCCACCCGGCTGCCGACGACCGGCCGCTTCGACAGCCGGACCAGGGCGGCCGTGGTGGCGGTCCAGCGCCGGATCGGCGCGCGTGCTGACGGTCGCGTACGGGCCTCGACCTGGCGTGCCCTGTCGCCCTGAGCCGTCGCCCCGTCGTCACGGGATCGGCGTACCCCCGCCTCCTGCGGCTCACCTCCCGTTCATCGCCGGCGGGGACGATGCGGGGGAAGGAACATCACCGTGGGGCTGAAGGGATGTCCTGATGGCCGTATACCTGGCCGGAATGATCGTCGTGGGTGCCTGGCTGGCGTTCACCTCCGTGAGTGACCCCGCGAGCACGGCCTACTTCGAGGCCCAGGGTCTCGAGCCGTGGAGCGTGCGGACCGGTGTGGTCATGCTCGCCCTGGTGTGGCCGCTGGCGATCGTGCTCCTCGCCCGCCAGGCCCTCCGGCGGGGCTGACCTCGCCCCGTACCGGCAGGTCGTGCCGACCGCTGGGGGGGTCGCCGCGGGTCATGACATACTCGACGGCGTGCCTCGGGGCCGGCCGGTTGCGACCGCTGACTCCGTGACGCTGCCGGAGTAGCTCAGTGGTAGAGCAATCGCCTCGTAAGCGATAGGTCGCGGGTTCAATCCCCACCTCCGGCTCCAGTGCCCCCGCGGCAGCGCCGCACCTCCCTGAATCCGGCGTCGGAAAGGCAGGCGGCAGGGATGGCCGTGATCCACCGCACCACGATGACCCCCGGCAAGCTCGAGCTGCTGGCCGCCTGGCTTCCTGAGCAGCCCTGGTACGTCGGCCACGGCGGGGGACCGGCCCTGACCCGTGCCGGCGGCTTCCGGCTGGACGATCCTGCGGGTGAGGTGGGGATCGAGTTCCTGATCGCGGCAGATGCCTGGGACGACCAGGTCGCCGCCTACCTGGTCCCGCTCACCTACCGCGGGACTCCGGAGCCCGCGATGGCCGATGCGCTGATCGGCACCACCGAGCACGGCGTCCTCGGCCGGCGCTGGGTCTATGACGGCGTGCACGACCCGGTCCTGGTCGCTCAGCTGCTCGCCTTCCTGCAGGGGCAGGTGCAAGCGCAGGCACAGCGCGTGAGCAACACCGTCGACCGCTCTGTCGTCGGGCGGCTCTCGGTCCCGGGTTCGCTCGTGGCCACCGCGTCCACGGTCGTGGCGGGGCTGCCCGGCGGTACGGACGTACTCGTCGAGACGGTGCACGAGAGCGGCGCATCCGCCCAGCCCATGATCCTGCGCGTGGTGCGTGCGCTGTTGCCCGACGTGACCTCGGGTCTGTCCGAGGCCGCCGCCGTCGGTCACGTCAGCGCCGGCTGGCAGTGGCCCGACGGGACCGTTGTTCGCGACCATGTCGTCCTGGCCCGAACGGCAGCGTGATCGGCCCGCGCGGGCCGGGTCGTGCATGCTGGGTGCATGGAGCAGCTGTCGAGCAGGGTTGTCTACCGCAATCCCTGGATGACCGTACGCGAGGACGAGGTGCTGCTCGCCGACGGTCGTACCGCGACCTACGGCGTCGTCGACAAGCCGGACTTCGCGCTCGTGGTGCCCCGGCAGGACAACGGCTTCTGGGTCGTCGAGCAGTTCCGGTACGCGTTCGGCCGGCGGGCGGTGGAGTTCCCTCAGGGGTCCTGGGGTGACGGTGCCTCCGGGTCGCCGGTCGAGCTGGCGCAGGCGGAGCTCCGCGAGGAGACCGGCCTGGCCGCGGGAAGGTTGACCCACCTCGGCCGGCTGGGGACGGCGTACGGGTTCTGCAGCCAGCGCATGGACGTCTTCCTCGCCGAGGACCTGACCAAGGGCGAGCCGGACCGCGAGCACACCGAGCAGGACATGACCCATCACTGGGTCAGCGACGACGAGCTCCGCGCGCTGGTCCGGTCGGGCGAGGTCTGCGACGCCGGGACCCTTGCCGCGCTGGCCCTTGTCAGCCTGTCGGAGCCGAAGTGACCGCGTACGACGGTTTCCTGCTGCTGGGCTTCGGCGGCCCGGACTCGCCCGAGCAGGTCATGCCGTTCCTCCGGCACGTCACGGCGGGCCGCAACGTGCCCGACGAACGGCTGCTGGCCGTCGCCGAGCACTACGACCACTTCGGCGGTGTCTCGCCGATCAACGAGCAGAACCGCGCGCTGCTCAGCGCACTCGGGGAAGCCTTTGCTGCCAAGGACATTGGGCTACCGCTGTACTGGGGCAACCGCAACTCGCAGCCGTGGCTCGCGGACACCGTCGCGCGGATGGCCGCCGACGGGGTGACCCGGGCGCTCGTGCTGGCCACCAGCGCCACCGGCGGCTACTCCGGCTGCCGGCAGTACCGGGAGAACCTGCAGGACGCCCGGCTCGGCGGCGGTCCGGAGCTGGTCAAGCTGCGGCACTTCTTCAACCACCCGGGGTTCATCGCTGCGAACGTCGACCGGGTCCAGGAGGCGTTGGCCCAGCTCCCCGACCCGTACGGGGCCCGGCTGGTGTTCACCGCGCACTCGGTGCCCGTGTCGATGAACGACACGGCGGGTCCCACCGGTGGGCTCTACCTGCAGCAGCAGCGGGAGACGGCCCGGCTGGTGGCGGAGGGCGTACGGGGGCCCGGAGCGGAGTTCGACCTGGCGTGGCAGTCGCGGTCCGGTCCTCCCCAGGTCCCGTGGCTCGAGCCGGACGTCAACGACCACCTGCGCGCACTGGCCGGTGACGGGGTCACGTGCGCGGTCGTCGCACCTACCGGATTCGTCTCGGACCACCTGGAAGTGCTGTGGGACCTGGACAACGAGGCCGTGGCGACGGCCGCCGAGGTGGGCATCACGATGTCCAGGGCCGGAACCGCCGGGACGCATCCGGCCTTCGTCGCTGCCATCTGCGCGCTGGTGGAGGAGCGCACCCGGGGCGCGGAACGGCTGGCGCTCGGGCCGATGGGGCCGTCCTGGGACGAGTGCCCGTTCGCCGACGGCTGCTGCGCCCCGCCACCGACGAGGCGCCTAGCCGGCAGAACGGGCTAGACGCCTGGCTGGCTGGGCAGCAGGCCGTGGGCGACCGCGGCCACCAGCGTCCGGTGGTCGCGCTCGGTCTGGTCGGCGTAGAGCCGGGCGAAGTTGGTCAGGGCCGCGTCCAGCTTGTCCGAGCCACCCGCGTAGGCCGCGATCATCGAGGCTCCACTCGTCCGGGCGTGCCCCTTGGCGAGCAGCCGCCCGCAGACGCCGGCGTACGCGATGAGTGCGTCGTTGTCGAGGGCATCGACCGCGAGGGTGCCCTTCATGTTGCGGAACTGGCGCACGTAGAACTGCCGCTCGCCGACGGTTGTCCACCCCAGCAAGGGATCTGACACCGTCTGCAGTGCCTGCTGATATTCGACGACCCGTTGGCCCTGGTGGTTGTGCCAGGCCGACTCACCGTGCACGTAGGGCGCGATGACCGACCGCCTGGCCTGCTTGAGCTGCAGGAAGATCACGTCGTCGTCCCCACTGCCTTCCAGCAGGGCGACATAGGCGCGGAGGCCGACACTGCCGACGCCGACGACCTTGTGGGCGACGTCGACGAGGGTGTAGCCACTGAGCACCCGGCGCCACTGTGTCGGCAACGTGCCCAGGTAGTCGTCCAGTGCCGAAGCCAGCTGTTCGGCCTGTGCATCATCGACGCGGGTCAGCAGCGGCGGCTCCTCGATGATCCGCCGGCCACCGGCGTGCTCCTCGGTGAAGCGTGGCAGCGCCCGGTCGCTGACCCGCGTACGGGCCCGGCGGGCTGCCCGGTTGACCTCCTTGCGGAGTACGGGATCTGACGTGCTCGACTCGAGCAGCTCGACGTCCAGGCGTTCAAAGGCCCGCGACAGCAAGGGTTGTTCGGCCAGCCAGCGGATGTGCTCGCGGTAGGTCCTGACGCACGAGGCCACCGCGTCGGCGCAAGCGCTCTCGCTGGCGGAGTTCTGCCGGCCGGCCACCCAGATGCTGGCGACCAGGCGCCGCAGGTCCCACTCCCAGCCGCCGGGGTGCGCCTCGTCGAAGTCGTTGAGGTCGATCACCAGCTCGCGTTCGGGGGAGGCGTAGAAGCCGAAGTTGCCCAAGTGCGCGTCACCGCAGATCACCGGGGTGATCCCGGTGGCCGGCAGCTGGGCGAGGTCGTGGGCCATGACGACGGCGGTGCCCCGCAGGAACCCGTACGGTGAGGCGGCCATGCGGGCGACCCGGACCGGGATCAGCCAGTCGAGCCGGCCGACGTGGGACTCGCGGACCTGGTCGACGACGTCAGGGCGGGCGGACGACGGGGCCCACTCGCCGAGCGCGGAGCGGGGGACCTGCTCGCGGATGCGCCGGCCGAGCGCCTGCCGCTCGGCCCTGGTCGTCGACCGCCTCCGCAGGGAGGTGAAGCCCGCACCGTCCGCGGCAGGGAAAACGACATGCCCATGCCTGTCAGGCTCCGTCATGCCTGTCAGCGTAGACCGGCTAACTTCGGCTCATGCCGAGTGCGACGACCCATGCCTGAGGGCCACACGATCCACCGCCTGGCCACCCTGGAGAGGAAGCTGTTCGCCGGCCACGTGGTGGCCGCCTCGAGCCCGCAGGGCCGGTTCACCGAAGGTGCGGCCCTGATCGACGGGCACGTCGTACGGACTGCGGAGGCGGTGGGCAAGCACCTGTTCCTGCACTACCGCGGTGCCCCGACGCTCCACGTCCACCTCGGTCTGTTCGGCAAGGTCGCCACGGGGGGTGGTGCGCCGCCCGTGCCGCAAGGCGCCCTGCGGCTGCGGCTGGTCACCGACGAGGCCTGGATGGACCTGCGCGGCCCAACCGCCTGCGAGCTGATGGAACCGTACGAGGTCGCCGCCCTGGTCGCCCGGCTGGGGCCCGACCCGTTGCGCCCGGACGCCGATCCGGTACGGGCGTGGCAGCGGATCGCCCGCAGCCCGACCCCGATCGGCGCCCTGTTGATGGACCAGAAGGTGCTCGCCGGGATCGGCAACGTCTACCGCGCGGAGATCCTCTACCGGCACCGGCTCGACCCGTTCCTGCCTGGTCGGCGGCTGTCCGAGCAGACCTGGATGCAGCTCTGGGCCGACCTCGTGGCCCTGATGCGGGCCGGCGTGCGGACCGGCCGGATCGAGACGGTGCGGGCCGAGGACCGGCCGCGGGCGCGCGGACCGTTGGCGCGCAGCGAGGCCGGCTACGTCTACCGGCGCCAGGGCCTGCCGTGCCGGGTCTGCGGCACCGAGATCCGGACCGAGGTGATGGCCGGGCGCAACCTGTTCTGGTGCCCCCGCTGCCAGCCGCCGGGCGGGTCCGGCCTCTAGACATCCCACGGTCGTAACTTGTCAAGCGGCGGCTTGTTGATCTTGGTGTTGGTGCGCCCAGGCGAGGGTCTCGTTGTAGGGGGTGTGGTGGCGGAGGCAGCCGTGCAGGATCCCGACGAGGCGGTTGCCGAGGGCGCGGAGGGCTTGGTGGTGGGTGGCGCCGCGGGCCCGGTGTGCGTCGTAGTAGGCCCTGGCGCCGGGTGAGGCGGTCAGGGCGGCGAAGGCTTGTTGGTAGAGCGCGTCGGCGAGGCGGCGGTTGCGGGCATGCCGGGCGAGCACCACGTGGCTTTTCCCGGACGCTTTGGTGATCGGGGAGGTGCCGGCGTAGTTGCGGCGGGCTTTCGGGTTGGTGTAGCGGGTCGGGTCGTCACCGAACTCGGCGAGCACCCGGGCGCCGAGGATCGCACCGAGGCCGG
>JAWWOL010000050.1:0-5207 GCA_033851695.1 Frankiales bacterium | reverse complement strand
GGCCAGGGTCTGCACAACGACTACGGCCGGGTCTTCGCGGACGTGTCGCTGCGGACGGCCCTGGCAGAGGCACGCAAGTGCCCGGTCGAGGACATCGCCGACAGCGAGACGATCGCCGTGTCCGGCGGCACCCCGGGGGTGATCTCGCCGCACGTCACGGTGATCACGCAGCAGTGGGTGGAGACGATGCCGCCAGGACTGACCGGCGACGGTCTCGTCGTGGGCCGGTCACACACCACCGCGATCCTGCCGGAGGACATCGGCCGTACGGCGCAGGTGGACAAGGTTGCGGCGGCCGTCCGGCTGGCGATGGCCGACGCCGGAGTGACCGATCCGGCCGACGTGCACATGGTGCTGGTCAAGGGCCCGGCGCTGTCCGCAGCGGGGATCGCGGACGCTGCCGGCCGCGGGCGAACCGTGGTGACTCAGGACTTCGGCATCGGGCCGATGGGCTCGATGTGCTGGTCCAACGACGGCTCGGCGCTCGGGGTGGCTGTCGCACTCGGCGAGATCGAGCGTGCCTCGGTGTCGGACGACAAGATCCGCAGCGACTGGAGCCTATTCTCTGAGGTGGCAGCGACGTCGTCTGGAGGCGAGAAGCGGGTGGGTGAGGTCTTGCTGCTGGCGAACAGCACAGTGTCGGCCAGCGAGCTCAGGGTCGGCCACGGCATCACGCGGGACATGGCCGACACCGAGGGCATCAAGGACGCCATCCGGTCAGCGGGTGTCGACGTCGGCTGTTGCCTCGGTGACGAGGCCCGCTCACGCCTGGTCCAGGTGTTCGCCAAGTTCGTCCTCCCCGGCTCGGACGTCCTGCGGGGCAGGCACATCACGGCGCTGGACGATCACGAGGCACACCACGTCGCCAAGGCGGTCGGCGGCGCCCTGGTGGTGAGTGTCACCGGCGAGCCGATGTCCTTCGTCTCCGGCGGGGAGCGCAACTCCCACATGGGTCCGCCCGGCGGCAACCCGGTGGCGGCGGTCGTCCGCAGGCCGACGCCGTGACCATCGCCTCGGAGCCGACGGTCAAGATCGAGCAGCTCAGCCTGGTCGAGCTGGCAGTCACCAAGATCAAGGAGCTGTTGCTGTCCGGCATCGTCAAGCCTGGCGAGCCGGTCAGGGAGGAGTGGCTGACCTCGCGGCTCGGGATCAGCCGCCCGCCGGTGCGCGAAGCCATGCAGGTGCTTGTCCAGCAGGGTCTGCTGGAGCGGCTGCCGCGCCGGGGGGTCCGGGCCGTCTCGCTGTCCGAGGCCGATGTGTGGGAGATCTACTCGCTCCGGTCGGTGCTGGACAAGTTCGCCCTCGAGCTCGGGGTGCCCGTACGGGACCCGGCGCTGCTGGGGCCGATGCGGGTGGCGGTGGCCCAGATGAGGGCATCGTCCGCTGCGGGCGACCATGCCGCCAACGTGCTCGCCAACCGCAACTTCCACCTCGCGCTGATTGCGCTCGGCGGCAACAAGCGGCTGCTGCAGACCTACGAGAACCTGATGAACCAGATGCAGCTGCTGATGAGCGTCAACCTCTCGCGCGAGTCGGTCGAGCACCAGGAGGTCGGCGCCGAGCGGCACGAGGCGCTGCTCGCGGCCATCGAGAGCGGCGACCTCGACCAGGCGCTCGCCGCGCTGGCTGCCCACGGAGAGCTGCGTTTCCTGAGCACCGCGCCGGTGCAGCAAGCCTGACCTGCCGCCGGCAGCAGGACCGGCATTACGCAGCCGTTACGCCCGGGGTCTTGGCTCCTCCTCAGGAGCCAACCGCGTCACAGCCCCGGAGGATGTCATGTTCGCCAGAACCCGCAGTCTCGTCGTCGTTGCGGCCCTCGCCGCCTCCACCGTCGGCGCAGCAGCCGCGACCGCGCAGGCCGCCCCGCCGGCGAAGGCCGGCCTGGTGGGTGGTCGGGTGATGTTGCAGGACAACGCGTCGTTCTCGGGCTACGACGTGGCCACCGATGGCGCAGGCAACACGTACATCGGCTGGATCGGTGACGACGAGCTCGACAACCTGGCCAGTCGCCAGGTCTACCTGTGCACGTTGCCGCCAGCCGGGAGCTCCTGCAAGGGCGGCATCCAGGTCATCCCGTCGCTGGACATCTCAGGCGCGGCAGGGCTTCGGGTGCTGGCGACCAAGAGCGGGGCGGTGACCCTGGTGTGGTCGCACCAGACCGGAACGCCCGCGTACGCCGGCCGGGACGGCCGCATCGCCATCGCCACGTCGCAGTCCGGCGGACCGCTCTCCGCGGCCACCGACGTCGCGGACGCCCCGAGCAACAGCACGCTGTACGACGCGGAGTTCGGCCCTGGCGGCGCGCTGTGGACCATTGCGGCCATCGGTGCCGGGACCAACTCGATCGAGGTACGCAGGGGCATCGGGACCCCTGCCGTCACCGTGCCGATGACCTTTCCGCCGGGCAGCGCGCTGCTGGCCTTTTCCGGTGTGACCCCGGTCATCGCGGCGCAGTGGTACGGGCAGATCTCCCAGCCGGTCTGGGTCAGCCACGACCTCGGCGCCTTCACCCCGGTGGCCAAGACGTGGACCGCCGCGGCGAACATCGGCCTGGTCGCCACCAGGTCCGGCGTCCGGCTGATCGCGTCGGTGGACAACGCCGACTACTTCCCGGTCGTCGCGAAATGGACCGGCAGCAAGTTCGGCAAGCCGCGCATCACCGGGGACAAGCACGCCTGCGCGCCGTCCTCGCACGACCTCAACACCGACGCCAGCGGCCGGCTGGTCGACGTCAGTGACGAGTGCGGCAAGATCACGGTTGCGGACCTTCCCACGACGACGACCGCCGCACTCTTCCAGTTCCCGTCCGGTGGCACCATCGCCGACGGCGTACCGCAGATCGCGACGACCCCGCGCGGGCACGGCGTGGTGGCCTGGTCGATCGAGTCGGCTCACGGAAACCGGCTGTACGTCAACCGGATCCTGCTGCCCGGCCTGAACCGGTCGGTGAGCCGGGTCAGCGGGCACGGCCGGGTGACGCTGACCGGGCCGACCTCCTGCCTGCCCGCCTCCGGGATCACCGTCTCGGTCAAGGGCACGGCCGCCGCCGGATGGAAGGTCGCCCTTCGCCAGCTGGTGTTCGGCGGCAAGACGACCGGGGCGAAGCTCACGATCAACGGTGCCGCGCTGACACCAGGCAAGGTCTACACCCTGGTGGGGAAGGTCCGCTTCAGCAAGGGCGGAGCCAGCAGTGTCGGGACCGAGACGTTGAGGTTCCGCAGCTGCATCAACCCTTGACCCGCAGCCGAAGCGGCCTCAGGCGGTGACGTCGTGGAGCAGGTCGAGGGCGCTGCGGGCGACCCGGTCGAGGCCGGCGCGGTCGAGAGGGCCGCGTCCGCTGATCCCTCCGGCGTCGACGAGGTCCCGTACGGCGTCCCGGAGGGTGGGGGGAGGCGGCCGGTCTCCCCGCTTGCGCAGATCGGCTGCTGCGCCGAGGATCTCGCCGATGTCGGCGTCGAGCCCAGCAGCCCTGATGACCACGGCGGCGGTCTCGAGACAGATGGCGAGCGGGAAGTCGAAGGACAGGGCCCGGGCGGCGGCGATGGCGGCGATGGTCCGATCGGCGGCACCGAGGACGTCACCGTCGGCAAGAAGGGAACGGGCCAAAACGGTGCGGATCAACGGCACTTCCCGTTCGACGCCTAGCTCGGTCGCCTCGTCGTCGGCGTGCCGGCCGTAATCGATGGCCGCTTTCACCTCGCCGTCGGCGAGAGCGACAGCTGCGGCCGCCGAGAGCAGGACCACCCGGGCGATCCGCCGGCTCCCGGTGTGCATCGGGCGGGCAGTCTCGACGTAGGCGCGGGCACCGTCGAGGTCGCCGGCCTGCCAGCAGCACATCGCGGCGGTCGGCATCGCTGCGGCCAGCTGCTCGGCCGAGCCGCGGGACCGGCAGAGCTCGATGGCCTCCGCGGCGAACGCCGAGGCCGCCGGGTCGGCGCGCTCGGCCAGCACGCAGGCCATGCCCATCCGAGCGGAGACCTGGAGGTCCACGCCGTACGGGGCCGCGGCCTCGATCGCCTGCCGGACGTACTCGATCGCGTCGTCGCCCCGGTCGAGGTCGTCAGCCAGCCCGCCGAGGAAGATCAGGGCTCTGGCACGGTAGGAGTCGTCGACCCCGCGCATCAGCTCCGCCGCCGCCTCGAGCTCGGTGACTGCGGCGTGATCGCCTGCCCAGTAGGACAAGTAGCCGGCCGCGTAAGTCGCGTAACCGGTCCAGGGCGAGTCGCCGCCGGCCCTGAGCAGCCGGTCCAGCCAGAAGTGCCCCTCGGCGACGTTCGTCGACGCCCAGTAGCGGTGCAGCCGGAAGGCGATCTCCAGCCCGGTGTCCCGGTGCACGCGGCCGCCGGCCGCCGCCGCCAGCAGAGACCGTACGCAGGCCCGTACCTCGGTCACCTGGTGCTCGAAGGCCGCGGGTGCTGCTCGCGGGTCCTCGGGCAGCAGGCACCGGATCGCGTCGGCCAGGCGAACGTAGGTCTCCACGCCCTCACCCGAGGCGTCGAGCTGCTCCTGGGCGAAGCGGCGGACGTCGTCGTCCTGCCGGTACAGCCATCGGGGACCGGAGCTGTCGACGGCGAGGAGGCCGCGGGCGGTCAGCTCACGCAGCAGCCGGATCACCCGTACCGGCGCGACGTCGTCGCCGGCCACGACCTGTTTGATCACCGGCAGGCCCACGGAGCCGTCCAGGACCGCGAAGCGGCGGAAGACCGCCGCCTCGTCGGCGTCGAGCAGGGCGTGCCCACGGCGGAGTACGGAGCGCAGCCGGTCGTCGCCGACCACGACCTCGGAGAGGTGGTCGAGCAGGTCGCCCACCGGCATGACGCACAGCTGGGCCGCGGCGAGCTCGAGCGCCAGCGGCAGCCCACCGCAGCGCGCGCACAGGTCGGCCAGCAGCGGAGCCGTGCGCTCGTCGATGACGAGGCTGTCGCCACCGTCGCGTACGCGGTCGGCCAGCAGGCGTACGGCGGCATTGCCGAGCACCGCGTTCGGGTCGCCACCCGGCGGGTCCGGCAGCGGTGCGAGTGCTACCACCTGCTCGCCGGGGATGCCCAGCGCCTGCCGGCTGGTGACCAGCACGGTGAGTGTCGGGCAGCCGGCGAGGAGTGTGCTCACCAGCTCGGTCACGCCGTCCGCCACCAGCTCGCAGCCGTCCAGGACGAGGAGCACCGGGCCGAGTGGCGCGAGGTGTTCGGTGAGGGTGAGGGCGGGGT
>JAWWOL010000026.1:0-3389 GCA_033851695.1 Frankiales bacterium | reverse complement strand
GTCGACGAGTCGCCGGTGCAGCGCTGGCACATCGCCGACCCGGCCAACCCCGACCGCCCTGCGCAGGACGTCCGCTACCCGGCCGCCGGCACTGCGAACCCGATCGTGACCGCCGCCATCGTCGACCTCGACGGCGGCAAGGTCGAGATCGCTTGGGACACAACCGATCTGCCCTACCTCGTGGCCGCAGGCTGGCCCCGGGAGCGTTCGCCGTTCGTCGTCGTCCAGAGCCGTGACCAGCGCCGGCTGCTCGTCCTCGAGGTCGAACCGCAGACCGGAGCCACCACCGTCGTACGGGAGGACGTCGACCCGATCTGGGTCGACATCAACCCCGGCGTACCCGCATGGCTCGGCGACGGCCGGCTGGTCTGGCTGGCCGACGTCGACGACACCCGGCGGCTGTTCGTCGGCGACGTGGCGGTGACGCCCGCGGGCTTGCAGGTCTCGGCGGTGCTCGGCAGCGGCGCCGACTGGGTGCTTCTCGAGGGCTCGTACGAGCCGGTCGAGAGCCATGTCTGGCGCTGGTCCCCGGACGGCCTGGAGCAGGTCACGACCGTGCCCGGGATCCACCGGGCTGTCGCCGGCGGTGAGGTGCTCGCGCTCGCCTCGGCCACCCTCGACCGCGTCGGGGTCCGCTGGGCGGTCTCGGTGGCCGGTGCGGAGGTCGCCGAGCTGGCTTCCTACGCCGAGCAGCCCCGGATCCAGCCCGCGCCGACGTTGTTGAGGACCGGCGCGCGGGAGCTGCGTACCGCGCTGTTGCTCCCGTCCGACGACGTCCGGCCGACCGGCCCGCTACCCGTACTGATGGATCCCTACGGCGGGCCGCACGCACAGCGGGTGCTGTCCGCGCGTGGCGCCTTCCTGTCGTCGCAGTGGCTGGCCGACCAGGGGTTCGCGGTGGTCATCGCCGACGGCAGGGGTACGCCCGGGCGCGGGCCGGCGTGGGACCGTACCGTCGCGTTCGACCTCGCCACGCCGGCGCTCGAGGACCAGGTCGACGCGTTGCAGGGGGTCGCCGAGCACCACCCCGGGGAGCTCGACCTGGGCCGGGTGGCGATCCGCGGCTGGTCCTTCGGTGGCTACCTCGCCGCGCTGGCCGTGCTCAGGAGGCCCGACGTGTTCCACGCAGCTGTCGCCGGGGCACCGGTCACCGACTGGCGGCTCTACGACACGCACTACACCGAGCGCTACCTCGGCCATCCCGGGGAACGGCCGGACGCCTATGCCCGGTCCTCGCTGCTGGAGGACGCGCACAAGCTCGAGCGGCCGCTGATGCTGGTCCACGGCCTGGCCGATGACAACGTGGTCTTCGCCCACACCCTGCGGCTGTCGTCGGGCCTGCTCGCCGCCGGCCGGGCGCACACCGTGCTGCCGCTGTCGGGCGTGACCCACATGACGCCGCAGGAGGTCGTCGCCGAGAACCTGCTGCTCCTGCAGGTGGCCTTCCTCAAGCAGTCCCTCGCCGCCTCCTGACCCGTTGCAGTACTGCACAGCGGGCGCGTCGCCGCCCCGCCTGCAGTGCTGCAATGCGGAAGGGGTCAGCCGGCGTTGCCGGCGACCCGTTCGGCCTTGTCCAGCGCGACCGCCTCGTCGGGGCTCGGGGCGCTGCCGCCCAGGTGCGTCGGCAGCCACCAGTCGTCGCCGTCGACCGGCTTCATCGGGTTGCGCTCCTGTGCCTGGGCCAGCAGCCCCTTGATCGCGTCGGACAGCCGGACCGTCAGTGCGCCGACGCTCTCGCCGGGCAGCGGGGTCAACGGCTCGCCGACCATCACCGTGACCCGTACATGACGTTGCAGCTTGGGCTTGCGGTGCTTGGTCCAGATCCGCTGGCCGCCCCAGACCGCTACCGGCACGAGCGGCACGCCGGCGTCGATCGCCATCCGGGCGGCGCCGTTCTTGAGCTGCTTGACCGTGAACGAGAGGCTGATGGTTGCCTCGGGGAACACCCCCACCACCTCGCCCGCCTTGAGGGCGCGCAGCGCGGCGTTGAACGACGCGGCGCCGGCCGCGCGGTCCACGGAGATGTGCTTCATGCCGCGCA
This sequence comes from Frankiales bacterium, assembly GCA_033851695.1. Lineage (GTDB taxonomy): Bacteria > Actinomycetota > Actinomycetes > JAWWOL01 > JAWWOL01 > JAWWOL01. The sequence continues at coordinate 1,348 of JAWWOL010000026.1, read as the reverse complement.
TCAGCGGACCCGCCGCCCAGTGCCGGAAGATCTCCTGCTTGGCCATGAACCGGACCAGCCGCTTCGACGGGAGTCCGGTCGCGCCGACGATGATGAAGTCGAGGTAGCTGATGTGGTTGCTGGCGAGGATCGCCCCGCCCGTGCGCGGGATGTTCTGCGCACCCTCGATCGACAGCTTCAGGTCCAGGGCGCGGAAGACGGTCAGGGCCGTCGCGATCACGGGTCGGTACACCAGCTCGGCCATGGCGATCAGGCTAGCGGAGCGGCGGGCCTGCCGGCCCCAGGCTGTGCGACGATGGCCCCGTGACAAGCCCGACGACCGAGAGCACGACGCGGCCGGATGAGCAGCTCGACGCTGACCGGCCGTGGGTGACGATCGTCTGGAACGACCCGGTCAACCTGATGACCTACGTGACCTACACCCTGCAAAAGCTGTTCGGCTACAGCCTCGAGAAGGCGACAACACTCATGCTCCAGGTTCACCACGAGGGCAAGGCCGTCGTCTCCAGCGGCACCCGCGAGGAGATGGAGCGCGACTGCACGCGGCTGCACGCCGCGGGCCTGTGGGCCACGCTCGCGAAGGACTGACGTGGCTTTGAGACGGCGCCGCGAGGGCTTCGCCCGTACGGTCAAGGGGTTGGAGTGCTGGCTCGACCCCGACGTCGCCGCTGCCATCCGGCGCAGCGCACGCGAGGTCCAGGAGCTCATCTCGAGCGAGCCGGCGGTCGAGGGCCTCACCGGGCTGGACCCCGAGGAGTCGTCGGAGGCGGGGGCGTTCAGCGAGCTGCAGTCGATGCTCGCGTCGGGGACGCTCGCCGGCCTGGCCGGGCTCGGCGGAGAGGTGCCGCCGCTGTCGGAGGACCCGGCGCTGGCCCGGCTGTTCCCCATCGCGTACGAGGACCCCGAGCAGGCCGATGAGTACCGCCGGTTCACCTACACCGAGCTGCACGCGGCCAAGGTCGCCGGCCTCGCTCAGCTCAGTGCCCAGCTGGCCGAGATGGCGCCGGACATCGTGCTGGACGACGCGTCCGCCGCCGTGTGGCTGGGGGCGCTCAACGACCTGCGGCTGGTGATCGGCTCGCGGATCGGCATCACCGAGGACAACGCGGAGGACTTCGAGTCCTTGCCGCCCAGCGACATGCGGGCCCTGGCGTACGCGCTGTACGTGATCCTCACCTCGCTGCAGGACTCGCTCGTCGAGGCCCTCGCGGACTGGTGATCTAGGCTTGGCGACGTGCTGACCATCGACCGGCCGACCTACGACGCGATCATCGCGCACGCCCGCCGCGACCACCCCGACGAGGCCTGCGGAGTGGTGGCCGGCCCGCTCGGCTCGGACCGCCCGGCG
>JAWWOL010000017.1:0-3058 GCA_033851695.1 Frankiales bacterium | reverse complement strand
GCGCAGGCTCCAGGACTCGACAGGTCCGCTCAGGCATCGCCGGGCGGCAGCCATGGTCCTTGCGGAGGCCGAGGCCGGTGCTCATTCGCCGCTCGAGCTGCGCTTCACCGAAGTCTGCCGATCACACGGCCTGCCAGAAGGCACCCGGCAGGTACGGCGACTGATGAGGGGTGGCAAGGCGATCTACCTCGACAACCTCGTCGAGGAGTACGGTCTCGTGACTGAACTCGACGGACATCCTGGCCACGACAGTGCCGCCGGCGGATTTCGCGACAACGAACGCGACAACGCGAACGTTGAGGCCGGCCTCACGCCGGTCAGGGCCGGCTGGGAGAACGTGCTCAACGATCCCTGCGAGGTGGCGAGGCAACGGGCCGCGATCCTCGTGCGGCTCGGCTGGCCGGGTCAGATCGTCGCCTCCTCGCCCGGCTGCACGGCATTGCTTAGCATTAGTGACGCCCTGGCGACACCAATGCTCACCAAGATGACAGCGCTGAGCAAAGCAGGGTGACTACCGCGGTGGCTGGGGCTTCTAGACGGTGGCGAAGCCGTCGACGGCGGTGATCGGGCGCGGGCCGGGGCCGACGTACTTCGCCGAGGGCCGGATCAGCCGCCCGGTCACCTTCTCCTCGAGGATGTGGGCGGACCAGCCGGCCAGGCGCGCGCAGGCGAACATCGGCGTGAACAGCGACGCCGGCACCTGCGCGAAGTCGAGCACCACCGCGGACCAGAACTCCACGTTGGTCGCCAGCACCCGGTCGGGGTAGCGCTCGTGCAGCTCGGCCAGCGCGGCGTCCTCCAGTGCCTCCGCGACGGCGACCCGAGGCGCGGCCAGCTCCTTGGCCGTGCGCCGCAGCACGCGGGCGCGGGGGTCCTCGGCGCGGTAGACCCGGTGGCCGAAGCCCATGAGCCGCTCCCTGCGGTCCATGAGGCCTTTCACGTACGCCCGCGCGTCGCCCTCCCGCTCGACGTCGTCGAGCATCTTGAGCACGCGCGAGGGGGCCCCGCCGTGCAGTGGGCCGGACAGCGCACCGATGGCGCCGGAGATGGAGGCGGCCACGTCGGCGCCGGTCGAGGCGATCACCCGGGCGGTGAAGGTCGAGGCGTTCATCCCGTGCTCGGCCGCCGAGCAGAAGTAGGCGTCCACAGCCCGGACGTGCGCCGGGTCGGGCTCGCCGCGCCACTGGACCATGAACTTCTCGACGAGTGAGCCGGCAGCGTCGATCGCGGTCTGGGGCACGGCCGGGGTCGAGGAGCCGCGCGCGGACTGGGCGACGAAGGACAGCGCCGTGGCCGAGGTCCGGCCGAGGTCGACCCGGGCCTGCTCGGGGCTGATGTCCAGCAGCTGGCCGAGCCCCCACAGGGGTGCCAGGGTGGCGACGGCGCTCTGGACGTCAGCGCGTACGTCACCGGAGTGCTGGGGCAGCGCCAGCGGCTCGGCCGCGGCCAGGCCCGGCGCGAAGGAGCCGTCGACGAGCAGGCCCCACACGTCGCCGTACGAGACCCGGCCGACGATCTCCTCGATGTCGACTCCCCGGTAGCGCAGGGAACCGCCGTCCCGGTCAGGTTCGGCGATCTCCGTCTCGAACGCGACGACACCTTCGAGACCCGGTTTGAACTCCGACATCGAGACGACTCCTAGAGCGGTGAGGCGGAACGGCGTCCAGCCATTGTGTCCGGGACCCGGCCGGCCTGCGGCACCGGGGGGAGCGGCGGTCGTAGGGCTCCGGCACACTGGAGATCCGGACGGTACGCGGTCGCGCGGGCCGGCGGGGTCGGCGAGGAGGGCGAGTGAGCGGCGACGGGCACCCGTCGGTGGCGGACCTGCGTCGTCAGTACGGCGCGGCGGGGCTGCACGAGTCGGAGCTCGCGGCCGACCCGATGACCCAGTTCGGCCGCTGGTTCGCCGACGTCCTCGACGCGGGCGCGACGTCCGAGCCGAACGCCATGGTCCTGTCGACCGTCGGCTCCGACGGCACGCCGAGCAGCCGGATGGTGCTGCTCAAGGGCTATGACGAGCGCGGCTTCGTGTTCTTCACCAACTACCGCTCGCGCAAGGGCCTCGAGATCGCCGGCAACCCCGCGGTCAGCCTGCAGTTCCCGTGGAACGCCCTCGAGCGGCAGGTCGTGGTGACCGGCGACGCGAGCAAGGTCGACCGGACCGAGTCCGCCGCCTACTTCCGCACCCGCCCGTACGCGTCCCAGCTCGGCGCCTGGGCCAGCCCCCAGTCCGAGGTGGTCGCCGGCCGCGAGGAGCTCGACCGCCGGTACGCCGAGGTGGCCGAGTCGTTCCCCGAGGGGTACGAGGTGCCGCTGCCCGACCACTGGGGCGGCTACGTGGTGCGCCCGTGGACCGTGGAGTTCTGGCAGGGCAGACCCGGGAGGATGCACGACCGGCTCCGCTACCGGCGGGCGGATGACGGGCGCGCGTGGGTCGTCGAACGGCTGGCTCCGTGAGCCTGGTTCGCCGCTTCGCCGTAGACGTCACACCGCTCCGGGACAACATCGCGTTCCGCTGGCTGTTCATCGGCCAGACCGTGTCGGTGGCCGGCACCCAGGTGACCCAGGTCGCCATCCCCCTGCAGATCTACCAGCTCACCCACTCGTCGCTCGACGTCGGCCTGGTCGGGCTCGCGGCCCTCGTACCGCTCCTGGTCTTCGGTCTCTGGGGCGGCGCGGTCGCCGACGCGGTCGACCGGCGCAAGCTGATCATCGTCACCTCCGCCGGCTCCGGGGCGGTCAGCACGGTGCTGGTCCTCCAGGCGGTGGGCGACCTGCGGCAGGTCTGGCTGCTGTACGTGTGCGTGGCCGTCCAGTCGGCGTTCGCTGCCCTGGACTCGCCGACCCGCCGGGCGATGTTGCCGCAGCTCGTTCCGGCAGAGCAGGTCGCGGCGGCCAACAACCTCTACTTCGCCGTCTTCAACTTCGGCGTGATCGTCGGGCCGTTGCTCGCCGGTGTGCTGATCGGCGCGTTCGGGTTCGGCGCCGCGTACGGATTCGACGTCGTCTCGTTCAGCATCGCGTTCCTCGCCGTGATCTTCCGGCTGCCCTCGCTGCC
>JAWWOL010000013.1:0-5060 GCA_033851695.1 Frankiales bacterium | reverse complement strand
ACCTTCGCGGTGGACGCGCCCAACCTGGACGAGACCCGGTTCGACCGGCCGGCCGCTGAGGGGTTCGCGGCGCACCGGCTGATCGCAGCTGCCGACGGCGTGATCGTCGAGAACCTCTGCAGCCTCGGGGATCTCGACGCGGGCCCCTACCTGCTGAGCGTCCTGCCGCTGCGGTTGACCGGTGCCGACGGGGCACCTTGCCGAGCGGTAGCCCTTCGGCTCTGAGCGTGGCCCGGATCAGCAGCCCTCGTCGGCCGTCGGGTCGTAGCCCTGCAGCCGGACCAGGCCGACCGCTTTCCCGTACGCGTCCGGGACGATCGCGCAGATCTCGGTGACCTGCCAGCCGTCCGCACCCTCGTCTGCCCAGGCCAGCACCTCGAACACGTTGCTTCCGGACACCAGCCACTCCTCGCTCTCCCAGGCCAGGTCCGCCTGCTCGAGGTTGGCCGGCCGGTCGGCGTAGTCGGTGACGTGGCGCTGCCGCCAGTACGAGATCCGGTACGTCGCCTCGGCGACCTCCTGCGCGCGGTCACGCAGCTCAGCCTTGACGACCTTCACGGTGCACTCCAGCCGTACGTGACCAAGGGCTCGCCGTCGCGGATCGCCTGCAGGCCGACGGCCACGTAGTCGACGATGTCCGCGGGCAGCTCGTCGCGGTCGACCCAGACCAGGTCGCTGCACTTGTCCGGCTCGCCGATGGCGGGAGTGCCGGACCAGCGGCCGATCGTGAAGAACAGGTCGAGATATTCGCTGTCCTGCTGGTCCTCCGGAGCCCGATGCATGACGACCGAGAGCCGGCAGGAGTCCCGGTCGGCCTCGACGCACACCTCCTCGCGCAGCTCGCGGAGCATCCCGCTGACCGCGTCCTCGCCCCCGTCGAGATGCCCGGCCGGGACACTGAGCTGCCCGTCGCGGTAGCCCGTACCGGTCCTGCGGATCAGCAGCATCCGGTTGCCTTCGACCAGGACGCCGTAGACGGCGGCAGCGACACGGAACCGTTGGTTGGCCACTGGTCAACCGTAGCCAGGACGAGCCATAGTTGCCGCATGGGCGTTCCGACGCGGACCCAGGCCGAGCGGGCGATCCGGCGTGCGGTGAACCCGCTGTCCACCGCCGTCACCAAGTTCGTCCAGTCGCCCGATCGGCGGCGTGGCTGGAGCGCGCGGGCCATCGGCCGGGTGACCCGCAGGCGTGAGTGGCCCCCCGACGACGACGGGGGAGCAGGTGTCCGGGAACCACGCCGTCCGTTGCCGACCAAACCCTCGGACGTCATGGAGCTCGACCTGCCCGGGTGATCGTCCTGGGACGTCAGCTCAGCCTGGGGTAGAGGTCGCGCAGCAAGCCGATCTCGGCGCCGTGGTGGGCGAGCTCGTCGAGCGCGTGCACGACCAGGTCTGCCCAGGTCGACTCGGCGTACGGGCCCCAGTCCGGCCCGAGCTGCGTCCACAGACCGTCCTCGCCGAGGTCGAGGATGCGCGCCCGGAAGACCTCGTACGACGTCGTCAAGGCCGCCAGCGCCGGGTCGACCTCGCCGAACCAGGTGCGGCCGCGTACCGGCAGGGGCCAGTCACCGAGGGACGGGGAGACGTAGGAGGCGAGGCACTGCAGGGCGATGTGCCACATCCGCCACGCGATCGTGGTGACGGGCGCGGGCACCGGGTTGGGGTCCGCCCACTCGGCGACCCAGCGGCCCTCGACCGGGCGGACGCTCCAGCTGTCGGGGACCGGCTCCCAGAGGTACTCGTCTCGGCCGAGGCCGTCGAGTCGCGCCCACAGCCGTTGGTAGGCATCGTCGACGCCCAGCAGCAGGGCGGGCAGCGTCCGATTGGTCATCTTCGGACGCTACCGCGGCCGGTGCATGCCAAACTAACGACGTGTGGGGTGACCAGGCACAGCCGATCGAGGTCGTCGGGCTCGACGGCGACGACACCCTGTGGCGTTGTGAGGACCTTTTCCAGGAGGCGCAGGCGCAGTTCCGGGCCCTGCTGACCGACTTCGCCGACGATGCGCTGGTCGACGAGACCCTGAGCCGGGTCGAGCGGGGCAACCTCGCACTCTTCGGCTACGGCATCAAGGGTTTCGCGTTGTCCGCTGTCGAGACCGCAGCCCGGCTGGCCGGTCCAGAGCTGCACGCGAGGCTGGTCGAGCAGATCCTCGACCTTGCCCGGGGCATGCTGAGCGCCCCGGTGGAGCTCCTGCCCGGCGCAGGCGAGGCGGTGTGGGCGCTGCGCGACCTGGGGCACCGAGTGGTCCTGGTGACCAAGGGCGACCTGCTGGACCAGGAGCGCAAGCTCCAGAAGTCCGGCCTGGCCGACGCCTTCGACCATGTCGAGATCATCAGCGAGAAGAGCGTCGCCAAGTACGCCGAGCTGCTCCGCGTCCTCGACTGCCCGCCGGAGCGGTTCCTGATGGTCGGCAACAGCGTGCGCAGCGACATCGTCCCCGTCATCGAGCTGGGTGCCCGCGCGGTCCACGTCCCGTACCACCTGGTCTGGGACCACGAGCACGTCGGCTCCTGGGACGGGCACGACAACGTGGTCGAGATCGCCAACCTCAGCGAGCTGCCGGCGCTGCTCTCGTCCACAGCCGCGGCGCAGGGCACGTGACCGACCTCCGTACGGCGGCGTTGTCGTGGATCGCCGACGACCCCGATCCTCGGACCCGTGCCGAGCTGTCGCGTCTGATGGCGGTCAAGGCGTGGGACGACGTCGCGGACCGGTTCGCCGGCCGGCTGCAGTTCGGCACGGCCGGGCTGCGCGGAGAGCTCGGCGCCGGCCCCAACCGGATGAACCGCGCCACGGTGACCAGGGCCGCTGCGGGGCTGGCCGCCTACCTCAACGCCCACGGCGGCGGCAGAGTGGTGGTCGGTTTCGACGCCCGGCACGACTCCGACATGTTCGCGATCGACACCGTCGAGGTGATGCGCGGGGCCGGCCTCGAGGCGATCCTGCTGCCCCGGCCGACGCCGACCCCCGTGCTCGCGTACGCGATCCTGCGGCTCGGCTGCGCTGCCGGGGTCATGGTCACCGCCAGCCACAACCCGGCGGCGGACAACGGGTACAAGGTCTACCTCGGCTCCGGCAGCCAGATCGTGCCGCCCGCCGATGCGGAGATCTCGGCCGCGATCGACGCGGTCGGCCGGCTGGCCGAAGTGCCCCGTGGCAAGGGCTGGACCGTCGCCGGCGACGACCTGCTGGACGCCTACCTGGCCGCTGTCGCCGGCCAGTCGCTGACCCCCGAGCGGGACCTGCGGATCGCGTACACGCCGTTGCACGGCGTCGGCCGCGACGTGCTGCTCCGCGCGTTCGCGAAGGCCGGTTTCCCCGCGCCGGTGGTCGTCGCGGAGCAGGCGGCACCGGACCCCGACTTCCCGACCGTGCCGTTCCCCAACCCGGAGGAGCCGGGGGCGATGGACTTGGCCCTGACACTGGGAGCCGCGTCGGGTGCGGACCTGGTGATCGCCAACGATCCCGACGCGGACCGCTGCTGCGTCGCGGTGGGTGGTCGCGTCCTGCGCGGTGATGAGCTCGGTGCCCTGCTGGCCGACCACGTGCTGCGGCACACCAGCGGCGCCGACCGGCTGGTGGTCACCACGATCGTGTCCTCGACGCTGCTCCGTCGGATGGCTGCGGCGCACGGCGTGCGCTACGCCGAGACGTTGACCGGGTTCAAGTGGATCATGCGCGCCGACCAGCCTGGAACGCGGTTCGTCTTCGGCTACGAGGAGGCGCTGGGCTACTGCATCGGTGCCGTCCGGGGGCCTGGGGTGGTCCGCGACAAGGACGGGATCAGCGCCGCCCTCGCCGTGGCGGAGATCGCCGCCGAGCTCAAGGCCCGAGGGCTCACGCTGCTCGACCGTCTCGACGAGCTGGCCCGCGAGTTCGGCCTGCACGCCACCGAGCAGTGGGCGGTGCGGGTGACCTCGCTCGAGGAGATCTCCTCCGCGATGGCCTTGCTGCGAGCCGCTGCCCCGAGCGAGCTTGGCGGCCTGTCCGTGGTCCGTACCGTCGATCTGCTCGCTGGATCGGCGACCTTGCCTCCCACCGACGGGGTCACGTACTGGCTCGGCGATGCCGCCGACCCCTGCGGCCGGGTGGTGGTGCGGCCGAGCGGTACCGAGCCCAAGCTCAAGGCCTACCTCGAGCTGGTCGTGCCGGTGACCTCCTCGGTCGCCGAGGCCCGCGGGCATGCCGCGGGGGTGCTCGCCGCGGTCAAGGTGTCGTTGCGTGAGCTGACCGGCCTGACCTGATCCTCCCGCGGCGGTCACGCCGGGTCTTCCGGCAAGCTCCAGGGGGTGGGGGATGTGTCCTGCGGAGGCTCTGCGTTGCCCGCTGGGGGCGGGCAACGCAGAGCCTGGCGCGCCGTAGTCACCGGGCGGGTCTGGGTCGGCGGAGCGTCTGGGCTGCCCGCTGGGGGCGGGCAACGCAGAGTGCAGCGAGGTCAGACGCCCGGCGGGGTGCCGAGGTCGGACGTCCGGCGCCGTCGGTCAGTCGGGTTCCGGCCGTCGCGCTATCGTCGCTCAGTGAGCAAGAGATGAGCGCGCCAGAGGCGGCAGCGAAGACACTGCCCTCGTACTCGGGATTCGCGGACGCGACCCGTTCGGAGGCCTCTCTCCGTCTGTTCCTGCACGGCCTCCCGGGCGTCGACGCCGTGGGCGCCGAGGGCCGGATCGCCGGCCTCGGCACGCGCAGCATCAAGAAGGACGCCAAGCTCTGGGCACTCGACATGGCGATCCGGATGGTGGACCTGACCACGCTGGAGGGTGCCGACACCCCGGGCAAGGTGGCCGCGCTGTGCGCCAAGGCCCGCCGGCCGGACCCCTCCGACCCGACGGCGCCGGCGGTCGCTGCCGTGTGCGTCTATCCCGACATGATCGCGACCGTCGTCGACCGGCTGCGGGGCAGTGGCGTCAAGGCGGCCAGCGTCGCGACGGCTTTCCCGTCCGGCCGCTCCTCGCTGGCGGTCAAGCTGGCCGACACGAAGGACGCGGTCGCCGCGGGCGCGGACGAGATCGACATGGTGATCGACCGAGGGGCGTTCCTGTCCGGTCGCTACCAGCA
>JAWWOL010000485.1:0-4750 GCA_033851695.1 Frankiales bacterium | reverse complement strand
CCCGATCTCACGGGGACCACGACCGACGTCCCCTCCGGCGACTTCCTGATCGGCAACGAGTCACGGCTGCTGGTGGTGGACCCGGTGAAGGCGACCGCCCTGATGTTCCGGCCGCCGCAGAAGGTGGAGCTCCCCGGCGGCCTCGGTGGCCAGCTGTCCGAACGGATCCTGTGGATGCGTGACACTGCCTCGATCGGCATCTCCGTCGACAACGGGGTGCACTGGAACATCAGCCCGTTGCCCGACGCAGATCTCGCGACGGCGCCGCTCCTCGGCTCGCCGCAGTTCCTTGCGCTGCTGACCGGACCGGCCAACGGCGCCACGCTCGGCGTGCCGGGAGATGGTGGCGAGCTGCCTGCGGCGAACGCCTTCTTCTCGACCAACGCGGGTGCCAGCTGGGGCACGCCGATCGCGCTCGACGGGCCGAAGGTCAACGCCGTGTGCACCGTCTACCTCGACGACAAGAGCCTGCTCGGCGTGGCAGCCGACGGGAAGTCCCTGCTCAGCCTGCCGAAGGGCTCGTCCTCGTTCGTCCCGGCGGCGGGTGCCCCGGACGTGACGCCGTACTGCCTGCAGGCACACGGCTCGCTGATCTGGGGTGCGACCGCCGACAACCGGGTCGTCCTCAAGACGGCCACGGGCTGGGCGGTCCATGACCTGCCCGCCCAGCGCTACGGGGTGGCCGTTCCGTCGCCGAGTCCGAGCGCCGCCCAGTAGGCGCGACCGCCGCGGGCAGCTAGCGGTGCAGGAACGCCGTGACGCCGGCGACGATCCCGGCCGCGGCCCGCTGCCGCCAGGCGGCGCTGGTGACCCGGCGCGCGTCGGCTGCGTTGCGCATGTTCGCGCACTCGATGAAGATCGTCGGCACCCGCGAGAGGTTGAGCCCGGCCAGGTCCGAACGCCGGGTCAGCCCGCCGGAGACGTACGTCGAGTAGGGCTCGCCGGCGACGGTGTGAAAAGCAGTGTGTACGGCCTTCGCGAGCGCCCACGAGCTGGCCAGGATCCTGGCGTTGCCGTGGTCAGGGGCCAGCGCCGGCGCGATGACGTGGAACCCGTACGCCGAGGAGGCGGCACCGTCGGCGTGCACGGCGACCACGGCATCTGCGTGCGCGGCGTTGCCGATCGCGGCCCGGACGTTGACACAGGGCCCGAAGCCGGTGTCGCTGTGCCGGGTCAGGACCACCTTGGCCCCCGCGGCGCGGAGCAGGGCAGCCGCCCGGTTCACGACGTCCCAGTTGAACGCGTGCTCGGCGTAGCCGGCGTTGGTCTCGGCGCCGGCCGTGTTGCACGGCTTGGTGAATCCGCCGGCTGGTACGGGCGCGTTCAGCCGGGCCGGGTTGGCGCTGTTGGCGCCGTTGTGGCCGGGGTCGAGCACGATGGTGAGGCCCGCCAGCCGGTGCGCCTTGTCACGCTTGGCGGTCACCGCCGCGACGCTGCTTCCGACGGTGCTCCGGTCCGGCCGTGCCGGGACTCCTCCCAGGATGGCACCGGCCACCGCTTGGACGGTCGAGCTGTGGGCGGCCGGCCCTGGTGCGGCCGAGGGGGCAGCCGCGGCGGGCTGGGAGGCGGTCGGGGCTGGGACGCTCGAGCCGGGTACCGTGGAAGGAGCGGCTGCCGGTGCGGAGGTGCTGCCCGTGCATCCCGTCAGCACGGCCAGTGCGGCCAACCCGGCGAGGGCGCCCGGCGTACGGCGGAGCAGCATCGGTCGGTCCTCGCAGCTGGGGATACGGGTGTCGTCCGGGCATCGACGGCTCAGCGTACGGCCTGAAGTAATCCTTTGTGCACAGGGCACTTAGACGTTCGACACACAGACGTTCAGAGAGGGAAACCGCATCCATGTCCCAGATCCCGTCGATCACCCTGAACAACGGCGTGACCATCCCCCAGCTCGGCTTCGGGGTGTTCCAGGTCCCGCCGGACCAGGTGGTCGCCCCCGTGCTGTCGGCGATCAGCAACGGCTACCGGCTGATCGACACGGCTGCGGCCTACCGCAACGAGGAGGGCGTCGGCAAGGCGATCGTCGAGTCCGGCGTGCCACGTGACCAGCTCTTCATCACGACCAAGCTGTGGAACGCCGACCAGGGCTACGACAGCGCGCTGCGCGCCTTCGACGTCAGCATGGGCAAGCTCGGCCTCGACGTCCTCGACCTCTACCTCATCCACTGGCCGCGGCCCAAGCGTGACCGCTACGTCGACAGCTGGAAGGCCCTGCAGAAGCTGTACGCCGACGGCCGGGTACGGGCGATCGGCGTCTCGAACTTCACCGAGGCCTACCTCGACCGGCTCGCCCACGAGACCGACATCGTGCCCGGGGTCAACCAGGTCGAGCTGCACCCCGGCCTGCCGCAGGCCGAGCTGCGCGCCTACCACGACAAGCACGGCATCGTGACCGAGGCGTGGAGCCCGCTCGGCGCGGGCAGGGCGCTGCTCGAGGACCCGCGGATCGTGGCGATCGCCGAGTCGTACGGGAAGACGGCGGCGCAGCTGGTCCTTCGCTGGCACATCGAGCTGGGCAACGTGGTCATCCCGAAGTCCGTCACCCCGAGCCGGATCGCCGACAACCTCGACGTGTTCGACTTCGAGCTGGCCGACGACGACCGCGAGGCGCTCAGCGCGTACGACGGCATCGGCCGGGTGGGCTCTGACCCGGAGACCGCCGACTTCGAGTAGGCGGGACTAGTTGAACCTGCAACTACGTTAGGGGTGGCAACCGCACCGACGAGGAGCCGACCATGCCTGTGACCCGGATGAACCACGCCGTTCTCTACGTACGCGACGTCGCCACCACCGTCGCCTTCTACCAGAACACGCTCGACTTCCGCGTGGTGATGGAGATCCCGGGCGGGCGGGCCGCGTTCCTCCAGGCGCCCGGCAGCAACAACGACCACGACCTCGGCCTGTTCGGCATCGGTGCACAGGCCGGCGCCTCGCAGGCCGGTCGGGCGAGTGTCGGGCTCTACCACATCGCCTGGGAGGTCGACACGCTCGACGAGCTGGAACGGTTGCAGGGCAGGCTGGTCGAGGCCGGCGCGCTCGTCGGTGCCTCGGACCATGGGACCACCAAGGCGCTCTACGCGCAGGACCCCGACGGGCTCGAGTTCGAGGTCAGCTGGCTGGTGCCCGCCGACCTGATCACCGACGACGTACAGCCCGGCACCCGCGCCCTCGACCTCGCCAAGGAGAAGGCGCGGTACGGCGGCAGCACGCGCGGCGGTGTTGGCGTTTCGTTCCCGGCCAAGGTCTGACGGTCCGCTCGCGTCAGGCGTCAGGCGTCAGGCGTCAGGCTCGGGCGCTGCGGCTGGCGCTCCGCCGATCGCCTTGAGCAGGGCGTCACGGAGCGCTGCAGCCTCCGGCGAGCTCGGATCCATCTGGACCACGGTCGGCTGGAACACCTGGGTGCCGTCGGTCAGGCCCTGGGACTTGAGCAGCGCCGTGATGTCGAGACCCGCTGGGACAGCGGCATTGCCGCCGCCGATCGGCGATCCGGCCGGGGCGTTCAGGCTGTCGTTGAAGCCCGACTCCTGCGCCTTCTGGTACGCCTTCCAGCTCAGCTGAGGGTCGTCCTTGTCGAACCGCACCTGCCGTGACTTCGCCTCGTACTCCACCCGAACCGTCATCCCGATGTTGGGATCACGGAAGTCCGTGGCGATCCGAGGCTCGCCCACCTTGGCCCGGAAGACCTGACCGGACGGGGTGGTGACGTCGACCACGAACTCGTAGATCACGACGCCGTCCGCAGTGGCGTGAGCCACGCGCCTGTCGACGATGTGGCCTGACCCAGCCGCCCATTGCTTGCCGAACATCGGTCCCCCCAGAGATTCGTTGAGGCGAGCAGCGTGACAGACATCGAGCCAAAGCGGTAGCAGCGTCAAATTGGGGTGCACGCGTGCTCGCTCACTGTTTAGGCTGAGTCATGGCGCATACCGTCCGGCGCGGCTTCAAGCTCGACGACGTGGCGAGGATGGCGGGAGTCTCCCGCTCCACCGCCTCGCGCGTGCTCACCGGTGCCGGGAGCACCTCGGCAACGGCCAGGGCCGCCGTGCTGTCCGCCGCGGAAACCCTTGGCTACCAGGCAAACCCGGTGGCTCGAGCCCTGGCTGTCGGCGGCGGCGTCGTCACTCGGCCGACCGAGGGACGCATCGTCGTGGCGGTCGTCGGCACCCGTCGAGAAGCACTTCGCGACCCCTACGTCGCCACTGCCGTCGCGGCCGTTGCCGAGGTGGCGGAGGACTTCTCGGCGGGCGTGGGGCTGGAGTGGATTGCCCTCGGCGGTTCGCCCGCGCTGCGCCGGTTGGCCGACGACCGCACTGTTCGCGGGGTGATCCTGGTCAACACCGTGGAGGAGCTGCTGGTAGACCTGCCCCGGCGGCTGCTGGGCCGGATCGTCTCGATCGGCGTCGGCAGCCCGGACGTGCCGCACTTCGACGTGGACAACGGGGGCGCTGCCGAGGCCGCGGTCACTCACCTCATGGTGACCGGGCGGCGCGAGATCGCGATGCTGACCGGTCCCGACTGGCTCCCGTGCGTTCGTCGGCAGACCCAGCGCTACGTCGACCTGATGGCGGCGGCCGGCTGGGAGGCCCGTACGGTGCCGGCGGACTTCACCTTCGCCGGTGGGGCGACGGCGATGACGGAGGCGCTGCACCGCTGGCCGGGCACCGATGCCGTCTTCGCCACCTGCGACGCCGCTGCCTTCGGCGCGCTCTCCGTGCTGACCCAGCGGCGGATCCCGGTGCCGGACGCCATCGCG
>JAWWOL010000472.1:0-12033 GCA_033851695.1 Frankiales bacterium | reverse complement strand
CCGCAGGTGAGCGGCTACGCCAGCGTGGCCCGTGCCGGCCCCTGCACGCGTTTTGGCCAGTTCCTTGCACACCCGAGGGCCTCCAGCGCGGGCGGGCGGCGGCCGCACGACGACGGTGACAACATCCCGTCACCGCCCCCTTTCCCGGTTTAAGTTCGAACAACGAGACCGGGTTGCCCGCAGTGCCTGCAGTCCCGTCAACGAGGCCCCTACGGGACGTTCCGGTCAGGGTTCGGTATTACGGCATGGGGGTCGCGGCGGCTCAGGTCCTCGGGCGTCCGGACGTGTGTCCGGAAGCTGGCGGAGATTGCCACCTGGCCCAGGACCGCCCGAGGAGGTCAGCGCAGGACGGGGGTCAGTGCTGCCGGAGGAAAGCCTCGATCGCTGCCTGGGTCGAGCCTTGCACCATGTCGATGCCGTGCTCGTAGCTGTCCCGGATGAGCAGCTTGCGACCAGGCGAGTGCACCGCAGCCGCGTAGACCGCCCGAATGTTGTCGGCGAAGGGCGGGTCGTCCTTGGAGGCGACGAAGAACGCCGGCATGGCCAGCCTGGGCGCCGCGTCGATGGCACTGACGTTCTGGAAGGTCGACGGGCCGGACAGGTCGATCACCGCCGCGACCCTGGGCTTGATGAGGGCCGCGGCAGCGACGACGGTCGTGCCTCCCATCGAGGCGCCGACGAGGATCACCTTGGTCGAGCCCTTCGCCCGCAGCTGTGCCGCGGCCGCGATGACATCGCCGACCAGGTCGTCGCCGAAGCTGATGTCGATGACCCGGTAGCCCTTGTTCGCGAGGACGTGCGCGTACGGCTGCCAGGCACAGAGGTTCTGCTGGTACTGGTGCGCGAGGACGACTCCGACCTTGCCGCTGCCGAGCTCGAGCGCCTCGACCGTGTCTGGGCCGGCCTTGAAGTGCACGATGCCCTTGTACTCACTCGACACGATGCAGTTCGCCGAGAAGTCGGGTGCGGACGCCGAGGCGGCGGGTGCCGCCGAAGACGCGGTCGGGGTTCCCGACGGCGTCGCCGAAGGGGTGCTCGGAGGCGCGGTCGACGCCGGAGCGCTCGCAGCAGCGGACGGCGCAGGCGCGATGGAGGTCGCGATCGCCGTCGCGGAGCTGAGACTGGACGAGCCGCTGGCCACGGCACCCCCGTTGCTGGAGCCTCCGCCGCAACTGGCCACGGCGAGACCGAGGATCAGGGTGCCTGGAAGAACTCGACACAAACTGCGCATGAAATCACCCTAGACACGTAGATTCCTGCGCACAGAGTAGCGGTTGCCACGGGCTAGCAGGGTCGACCGCCCGTTCGTCGGGACGCGCGGGTCAGCGCAGGAGAGCCGTCAGCAGCTCGGTCCCGAGCCTGGACAGCGACGCGCTGAGTCCTCACGCCCGCCCAAATCGGAGGGCAACGTCTGCGCCGGCTCAGGCTCCTCGCCTGCCGCCGCGCCCAGTTGCCAGGTGCCCGGCTGGTCTTCCAGGGCGACTGAGCCGAACACGAGCCGACGTGCCGTTCACTGATCGCCGACCGGCACAAACCGGCGCCGATCCCGTTGGTCTCCTCGTGGCGGGGACTGCTGGGCTCCACCCAGCCGCGTCGGGATGGCTCGCCTGCGGCATGAACAACGCCCACAACTACACGGCCGGTTGGGGCACCCTCAGCATGATCAACGCCGGTTAGCCCAGGCAAAGGGGCGCAGCGGCTTGGCCTGGTGGGCGATCTCCCTACTCCCTGGGGCCTGCGGCCACCCTGTTGATCGTCGTGCTGCCAATCCACGACGCCGGAGCCACTGCTCGATGTTGAAACGGACAGCGGGGTCTCTGCGGGGCAGCAGCTTCATCGGCCAGACACCGGGGTGCAGAGCAAGGTGCTGGAGTGTTTGGGCGTCGCATATTGCCGATCCCCGACCGGAGCAGGCTTGGTGCGGGCAGGTGGGGCATCATCGCTGGATGCGTGGTCAGGCGGAGGACATCGAGCAGGCGGTCGCCGAGCTGGGGCGCGTGGTCGGGGCCGACCTCGAGGGTCGGGGGTGGCGGCGCCGAGATCTCGGCGGGTGGGCGGTCGCGGCGTTCACGAAGGATCTGCCCGGTGGCGTGTTCCTGGGCGTCGAGCTGGCGCGGAGGTCGTTTCGTTGGCCGGCGGACTGGCCGGTGGAGGTCACCGTCGACCTCGGCGCCGGGTACGGGCCGGCGCTGGACCTGATGCCGTTGCTCACCTTGGTCCCGGAGGTGGTGCTGGTGCCCGCGGCAGCACCGGAGGTCGGGTCGGGGGTGCCGGTGTCGGTGACCGGGCCGCGCAGTGTCGCCGCCGCTGGCCGTGACGTGCTGGCCTACATCCGCGGCCAGGAGCAGCAGCTCGCCGGGCTGTTCCCGGACGTCGACGCCCTCGAGCGGGCCCTGCGCGGCGACGGCGCCGCGGAGCCGGCCAGTGGCGAAGGGAAGGGCCGCACGCGGGGTCGCCGCCGGGAGCACCTGACCCTGCTCACGGCGATGGGACGCACCGACGCCGCACGGCAGGGACTGGCGGACTACCTCGACGGGCAGCGCGGCCCGGACCCCGACGTGGACACCCGGTTCGCCCGGCAGCTGGGGCGGTGGCTCGACCGAGGCGCCCCTACCCCGCCGCCGCTGGAGGACACCCTGGCGCTGCTGCCCGCGCAGCCTCGGCTGGTGCGCCCGTCCAGGCCGTCGCTCGCCGACGCGCGGGACCGGGCGAAGGACCGCCGCGAGGCGGTGGAGACGGTCCGCGAGCAGGCCAAGGGCAAGACACCGCAGCAGCTGCGGGTGATGCTCGCCGCCGAGTACGACCGGCGTGGAATCACCGTGTCGCAGGCCGCGATCGCCACGGCCGCCGGGACGATCCAGGCCAGCCTGCGCCCGTTCGGCCGGACCCGGCTGGCCGTGCACGGCGTACGCATGCTGACCTCGTGGGGCTCGGACCTGGTGCAGCTGGTCAAGACGGGGCCCCCGCCGGTCCCGCAGTGGCGTCAACCCCCCGAGTGGGCGAGTTACCCCGTACGCACCGGGTCATCAACGCGTTCCGCGGTCGTGCGCCTCGACCCGGACACCGAGAGGTGGCTGGCCCAGGTGTGGCCACCAGGAGACCACCCGTTAGGTCAACGTCAACAGGTCGACGTCTGGCTCAGTCACCCCGATGACCCGGAAGGGGGGCATGAGCCGATCGTGGCGCACATCGGGGACAGCCGCGTTGGCACGCTCGCCGCCGAGGACGCAGTCGCCCTGCGCCAGGTCATGGCGGCAGCTCATCTCTTCGATGAACAACCCTGCCTGCCCGGCCGATTGACCAGACCAGCCGACCACACCAGCGTCATCCTCGAGATCTCCCTCCCCGCAACGCCACAGCAACCCGACGCCGTTCCCGGCTAACGATGGCTAACTGGAGCATTGGACGAGTTGCCGCGTAGACGAGAACCGGGGCGGGAGGCGGTGGCTCAACGTCGGGCCATGGTGCGCCGATGTGACGAACATGATCAGGTTGCGGTTTGTCACCTTGCTCGGTGCCTTGGTGGTGCTCGGCGGGTACGCGACGTATGTCGCGTTCTTCCGACCGGTGCCCGAGTTCATCGGCGCGACCGACGCCGCTCATGTCGCGGCGGTCAAGGCCCTGGTCGCAGCGTTGCCGACACCAGCCGGGACGACGCTCGACCCGTACGGCACCTGGTGCGACGGAGCCGCCGCAGTCTGCTGGACCAGCACGACCCAGCAGCCCAAGGCGCTGGCCGCGGCACTCACGAAGTCCCTGGTCACTCAGGGTGGCAAGGTCCGCAGCCACCAGTGCACTGACGACGTCGGCCCCGGAGGCAAGCGGGTCGACGCCTGCATGGCGGTCCTCGACTACCACGGCTCCCGGATCGACGTGATCGCCTCGAGCCGTAACAAGGTGGACAACGGCGGCCGCACTTACCTGCGCCTGGACAGCTTGCTGGTCACCCCGACCGGCAATAGCAACAGTTCCGCTGCACTGGGACCCTGGGCGACCGTCAACCCGCTGCCGGCCGCGTGGACGGCGGGCGTGACCTGCAGCCGGCAGACCGAAGACGGTTGCCGAGGGTACTACCGGCCAGCCGCCGGGTCACCGGTGATCGCGCTGCCGCTGGCACAGGTCTGCGAGGGCGTTCGCGCCTCCATGCGCGGTCGGTTCTTCTTCGGCATCGACGAGGACAAGCCCGCGACCGCGTCGACGCACGCGTACTGCCAGATCGTTACCAGTCGGCACCGTAGCCTGGGCGGCAAGGACGGCGAGCTCGTCATCGTCCGAGCGACCAGCGTCGACCCCGCCTCGACGACCCTGACCTTCGCCGTCACACCCGTCTGACCGTCGCGGATTCCAGGCCTGCACCCCCGTCGGGTCCACACAGCCGGGACGCCTCGGCACGCCCGAAAACATCGCCACTGCCTACTCGACCGACGTCACAGCCCTGACGTGAGCTCAAAGAGCTCCGCACAGCCGCCGACGCAACCGCAACGCCCCCGAACGACCGAAACCCCTTGCCGTTGCGCCACAACGGCGCGACCACAAGGGGTTTCGTTACAGCAGAGCCCTCACTTCGTAAGGACCCCTTGGCGGTGGAGGTGGGATTTGAACCCACGGAGGAGTTGCCCCCTCACACGCTTTCGAGGCGTGCGCGCTCGGCCACTACGCGACTCCACCGTCGGCTAGCCTAGCGGACCCGTCGAGCTCTGGTCGCGATGACCGGCGAAGAAGCCGCGGAGCAGGTCGGCGGCCGCCTCGGCACGTACGCCGGAGACCACCTCCGGACGATGGTTGAGCCTGCGGTCCCGTACGACGTCCCACAGCGAGCCGACGGCGCCCGCCTTGGCGTCGACGGCGCCGTAGACGATCCGGGCGACCCGCGCGAGCACGGCGGCGCCGGCACACATCGTGCACGGCTCGAGGGTGACGACCAGCGTGTGGCCGGTCAGCCGCCAGTCCCCGGTCTCAGCCGCGGCGCGGCGCAGCGCGAGCACCTCGGCGTGGGCGGTCGGGTCGCCGGTCAGCTCGCGCTCGTTGAACCCCTGCCCGACGACGATGCCGGTGGGGTCGAGGACGACGGCGCCGATGGGTACGTCGCCGGCCGGCAGGGCCCGTACGGCCAGTGCGAGGGCAGCCTGCATGTGGCCGTCCCACTCGCTGGTCACGCGCCGCGCAGGTCCTCGAGAACCTCGGCGCAGCCGGCGCGCTCGCAGACGGCGTAGATCACGTCCGCCGGGAGGTTGCCCTCCTCGGCGCACAGGTCCAGCAGCTCGGCGGCCGGGGTCCCGAGGTCGCTGGCGATCCCGTCGTCGCCGCCCGGCTCACCCTCAGGCCGGGCCGCCGACTCGTCGTCCTCGTCGTCCTCGATGATCACCTCGGGCATGGTGAGGTCATAGAACTTCGCCGCGAGCTCGCTCGTCTCCACCGCCCGGACGTCGGAGATGAAGCTGCGCGGGTCGCCGTCGCCGTCGACCCGCACGGCGAGCATGTACTCGTCGTTCTCCTCGATCATCATCAGCGCGGGGCCATCGCCCTCGCTGAGCATGTCGCGGAGCAGCTCGGTCACGCCGTCGAGGTCCTCGAACTCGTCGAGGTCGACCTCCTGCCCGGTCCAGCCGGAGGACTTCCGGGCCAGCGCTACTGCGAAGTAAGGCACGTCTCTCCCCTGTCTGGTCTGCTTAGCGGACTGCGCCCTCGAGTGCCCGCTCGTACATCTCGCCGAAACCCAACCGTGCCGCGATCGCCGACAACATCTCGTCGGCGTAGGCCTCCAGGTCGGAAAGGACGGCGCCCAGCTCCATCTCGTCCATCCCCAGGTCGGCGAAGATCGTCAGGTCGCCGGCCGGCCAGACATCGTTGATGTCGTCGTCACCGGGCACCGGCACGTCGAGGCTCTCGCACACCTGCGCCGCCAGGTCCCAGGCCACGGCAGCGGTGACGTCGGAGAGCAGCAGTCGTACGTCGTTGCCGATCACCCGCAGCGCAACGAAGAACTCGTCGGCGACGTTGACCAGGCCCAGTGCCCCGGCCTCGCCAGGCTGCTGGCGCAGCGCCGCGACGAGCCCGTCGAGGTCGCCGGTCAGCCGCTCGGGCAGGACACCGACCTGCCAGGCCTGCTCCTCGACGTAGGCCACGACTGCGTAGTCCTCGACGGTGTCGAGTGCCATGGCCACTTCCTCTCTTGGCGGTGCTCCGGCGTACCCCCCACACCCTTGGTCCAGTGATCGTCGCAGATGTTGGCCGCCGAGGCGATGCCTGGCCCCCTTTCCGGCACCGGCGGGTCAGGCCGACAGGAGGCCGCGGTGGGCGATCGCGTCCAGGGACAGCGTCCGGTAGCCCACCTCGTCGAACAGCACCACGATCCGGTCGCCCTCGTACCGCATCACCACGCCGTCCCCCCACTCGGCGTGGCGGACGGAGGACAGCAGAGGGTAGGGCGAGTCCTCCGGTGGGGCGGCTTCCTGCGCGGTGCCGGCGGCGCAGGTGTCGCAGTGCCCGCACGGCTGGTCGAGGTACTCCCCGAAGTAGGACAGCAGGTACTGCCGCCGGCAGCCCTGGGTGTCGGCGTAGCCGCGCATCATCTCGACCCGCGACTGCTCGACCTTGCGGTGCGCCTCGGCGACGAGCATCGCACCGTGGGCCGCCGCAACCGGGTCCGGGGACTCACCCGGCTCGAGCAACCCGTCCGCGGTCTCGAGCAGGGCTCCCGCCTGCTCGAGCAGGTTGACCAGCGCCCGCAGCCGCGGCGCCGAGAGGCCCATCGCGGCACGCAGCGCCTCCGGCGACACCGGGCCGGCCATGTCCATGTGCAGCCCGACCAGGGTCATCACCTTGCGCAGGGCCACCTCGTCGGGCGCACCCGAGGCGAAGAACTTGCGCAGCCCGAAGTCCTCCTGCCGGTAGAACAGCACCACCTCGGCCGGCTGCCCGTCCCGCCCGGCGCGACCGATCTCCTGGTAGTAGGTGTCCACCGAGTCGGGCACGTCCGCGTGCAGGACGAACCGCACGTTGGCCTTGTCGATGCCCATCCCGAAAGCGGTGGTCGCCACCACGACGTCGAGCTGGTCGGTCATGAACCGCTCCTGGACGTCCTCGCGATCCGGCGCCCGCATCCCGCCGTGGTACGGGGCCGCGCGCAGCCCGAGGTCGGTGAGCTCCGCCGCGTACGCCTCGCAGTCCTTGCGGGTCGCCACGTAGATGATGCCCGGCTTGGCCTCGCTCGCGGCGCGCAGCTCGACGGCGTCGCGCTTGAGCTCCTCGTCCCGGAAGGCCTCGACGGCCAGCCGCAGGTTGGGCCGGTCGAACCCCCAGACGACGCTGCGCGGGTCATGCAGGCGCAGGCGCTCGATGATCTCGGTACGGACCGGCGGGGAGGCTGTCGCGGTGAGGGCCACCACCCGCGGCCGGCCAAGCTGCTCGATGACGGCGCCGAGGCGCAGGTAGTCCGGCCGGAAGTCGTGGCCCCAGGCCGAGACACAGTGCGCCTCGTCCACGACGAACAGCGAGGGTTTCGCGGCCTTGAGCATCTCCACCACGTCGCGCTTGGCCAGCTGTTCCGGTGAGAGGAACAGGAACTCCACCGACCCGTTCGAGACCGCGTCGAACGCCGCCGCCTGGTCGCTGCGGCTCTGCGAGGAGTTGGCGCTCGCCGCGGACATCCCGATCCGGCCGAGCAACGACGCCACCTGGTCGCGCTGCAGCGAGATGAGCGGGGAGACCACGACGGTCGGACCCTCGAGCAGCAGCGCGGCGATCTGGTAGACCGCCGACTTCCCCCAGCCGGTCGGCATCACCACCAACGTGTCGTTGCCCTCGAGCAGGGACACGATCGCGTCGAGCTGGCCCGGCCGCATGGCTGCGTACCCGAAGGTCGTACGGGCCACCTCGAGGACGCGGTCGCGGAGTTCGCCGGCGGGGAGCGGGACAGGGACGGGCAAGGGAGTTCCTCCGGGCCGACGGGACGAGGCGCGCACAGCGGGAGTCCCCCGCCGACGACGAAGTACTGCCGCTCGTACGAAGTGGCGAAACGTCACGTTTCGACTGCAGTGGGACCGGGGTAACCCGGCACGGTCAGCCCGTGACGCGAGTGGGTGCCCCGTGCCCCTCGCCCGACCCAGGTGAGTGCCGGCGGGAGCCGCTCGCAACCGCCCGAAATGGTGAGACGTGTTCGCCGAGGGAATCGGACAGCTCGACGAAGCCTCCATTCCGCAGGTCCTGAGCGGCGAGCCACAGCTGCACCTGGGGCCCGAACCGACCAGCGCCCGCGCGGCCCGGGCCTTCGTCCGGCATCACGTCGACAGCTCGGACGCGGACCTCAGGGACAGCGCCGAGCTGTTGGCCAGCGAGCTGGTCACCAACGGCGTCCTGCACGCCCACAGCGACATGACCCTGGGCGTCGTGGCCCGCGAGACCTGCGTCCTGATCGCGGTGAGCGACGGCAACCGGGCCGTGCCGCACGAGCGCCATGCCGGCCTGTCCGCCGAGAGCGGCCGCGGCATCGCACTGGTGTCCAAGGTCTCCCGCAAGTGGGGCGTCACACCGCAGGCAAGTGGCAAGATCATCTGGTGCCTGATCGACTCCCACGCCCAACGGCCAGCATGACCCTCGCGATCCGTCCTGCCGAGCCGGGGGACCTCGCGGCACTGACCGAGCTCTACAACCACTACATCGCCACCACGGCGATCACGTTCGACATCGAGCCGATGACCGTCGAGGACCGAGCCGGGTGGCTCTCCCACTACGCCGCCACCGGCCGGCACCGGTTGCTGGTCGGCCATGACGGGCCGGCCCTCGTCGGTTACGCGTCGACCAGCCCCTTCGCGACCAAGGCGGCCTACGACACGTCGGTCGAGGTCAGTGTCTACGTCGCACCCGACCAGGCTCGCCGCGGCATCGGAACCGCCTTGTACGAAGCACTTTTCGCCTCCGTGGCGGACGAGGACATCCACCGGGCCCACGCCGGGATCACGCTGCCCAACGACGCGTCGGTGAGGCTGCACGAACGGTTCGGGTTCACGACCGTGGGCGTCTACCGCGAGGTCGGCCGCAAGTTCGGCCGCTACCACGACGTCCTGCGGATGCAGAGAGACTTATGAGAGCCCGGCACCGATTGTCACGTTCGCCACAGAATAAATCCGTAGTCTGTGCCGGTGCCCCTTGCTCGTCGGACTCGTCGCTGCCAGATTGCCGTACTGGCAACGGCTTTGGCCCTCACCGGATGTACGGGAAGTAAGTCCAGCCCCGCTAGCCTGGGCGGGACCAGCCCGACGCCTGCGCCAACGCCCTCCATCGGCCTCGACTGTGGCACCGGGGAGTGCCCGACAGCCTCCGCTCCTGCCGGGCTGTTCGCAGGTCGGCTGATCACCTATGCCACCCACGGGTTCTCGGCCGCCGAGGTCGCCAAGGTCAAGGCCCATGTCACCGGTCCGGTCACGGCGGTCTACTCCAGCGAACAGTCCCTCGCCAGCGACGAGCCGGCCTATCCGGTGACTCCCGTCTCGACGATGCTCACCGATCCCGCGTCGTACGCGGCCGCCGTCGGCCAGCCGGCGCTTGCGGACCAGCTCGCCGGAGGCATGGTGCTGGCCTCGACCGAGGCAGAGCTGCGAGGTGCAGGGCAGGGTGGCACGGTGACGTTGGCCAGTGGCAAGAAGCTCTCCATCACCGCGGTGGTCCCCGACGCGGTGCTCGGCGGCTACGAGATGGCGACGTCGCAGCTCGTGCTGCCCCCGCCCACCGCGCAGCCGGCGTCGTACCTGCTGGTCGGCGGGATGACGACCGCCACTCTCACCACGGTGATGAAGGACCAGCTGCCCACCCGGTCGGTACGGGTCAAGGCGAAGACCGCCAACGGCTTCATGAGCTCCTCCGACACGGTCCTGACCCAGCTCGAGGTGAAGCGGCGGTTCGGCGAGTTCTCGGTGAAGGCGTCCACCAATGGTTCGCTGGTGCCTGACGCCGCCTGGACGGCGCAGTGGATCCGCAGCCAGACCGTCGTCCAGCTCGGCCAGGTGGAGTGCAACAAGGCGATCCTGCCCGACCTGGTCGCGGCGATGAAGGAGATCACCGCCCGCGGCCTGGGCAAGCTCGTGCACACCGCCGACTTCCAGCGGGAGGGCGGCTGCTTCAACCCGCGGATCGCCCGGTTCTCCACCGGCGGCAGCATCTCCTCGCACAGCTGGGGCATCGCCGTTGACATCAACGTCGACGTCAACCCGCTCGGCGCCAAGCCGAACCAGGACCCCCGGCTGGTGTCGATCATGGCCGCGCACGGGTTCACCTGGGGCGGCCGGTGGCTCCGCCCGGACGGCGCCCACTTCGAGTGGGTCGGCACGGCGCTGTCCGGCTGACGCTGTCCCGGCGCTTGCCCGAGAAAAAACCAGTCGGAAATTGTCCGCGGCCCGCGGTAGGAAGAGCACGCCGCTTCCTAGCTTTCGGGGGGTCACCCATGTCTCCGGCACTGATGCTCGACAACCTCACCGCCGCTCGCACCATCGAGCGGCACGAACAGGCCTGCGCCTATCGCCGGCGCCGGCTGGCAGGCCGCGTACGGTCGCGCTCCGGCTGGCGAGAACGCATCGGCTGGCGGCTGGTCGAGGTCGGGCTGGGGCTGACCACGTCCGCTGAGTCGACTCCCGTACGGGACTCCTGCCACTAGCCCACTCAGCGATGCACGGCGGCCCTGCGGTGCCCGGCGACGGGCTCGAGGACACACGTCTCACACTCGAGCTCCAGGGTCGCGTGCCCGATCGCGAAGTCCGCCGCCAGCCGCTCCTTGAGCCGGTCGCCGACGACCCGCGCCTGCTCGAGGGTCGGGTGGCCGGTGACCAGCACATGGGCGCTCATGGCCCGGACCTCGGAGGACAAGCTCCACACGTGCAGGTCGTGCACACCGATCACGCCCGGATCCGTGCACAGCGACTCGACCATGGCCTCGACGTCCAGGCCGTGCGGCGTCGACTCGAGCAGGACGTCGGCACTGTCGCGGACCAGCCGGATCGCCTGGGCGCCGATCAGCACGGCGACGACGAGGGAGGCGGCCGGGTCGAGCACGTACGGGCCGCCAAGCCAGATCGCCAGGCCGGCGGCGGCGACTGCGAGCGACGCGACGACGTCCCCTGCGAGGTGCAGCATGACCGCGCGCAGGTTGAGGTCGCGGCTGCCGCGTTCGCGTACGACCAGGACCGCCACGACGTTGAGCAGGGTTGCGACCAGCGCGACAACCGCGACCAGGCCTCCGCGCACGGCGGGAGTCTGGTCCAGGCGCCGCACCCCCTCGACCGCCAGCCAGCCGGTCACCGCCACGATCAGGACGGCGTTGGCGAGCGCGGCGAGGATGGTCGCCCGGTGGTAGCCGTACGACCGGGCGGTCGTCGGCGCCCGCCGTGACCAGCGCACCGCAGTGAGCGCGAGCAAGATCGCGGCGACGTCGACCAGGTTGTGGCCGGCGTCGGCGAGCAGTCCGAGCGAACCGGCGCGGACACCCGCGACCACCTGCCCCGCGACGATCAGGACGTTGAGGACCAGCGCGATGCCGAGCGACCGGCTGCGGCCGGCCCTCACCTCGTGCCCGTGCCCCGTACCCATCCTTCGAGGGTAGTCGTCCGCAGCAGCCGGATCAGCCGGTCCCGACGCTGAACCCGCAACTGGTCTCGCCTGCCGACACAGCGCTGCTATCGGCGAAATCCCGCACCGCCAGCGACGGCAGGGCCGCTATCGGCGGGCGGGGAGGCCCAGGCGGCGGCCGTGGCTGCGGTGGCGACGGCAACCGCGGCGAGCTGCCGGTAGTCCAGCGTCCCGGGCAGGTCGCTGCGCCGGTGATAGTGCGGATTGCGGAAGCTCGCCGTGTCGGTGAGCATCATGGCTGGCACTCCGCGCCGCCAGAACGCCGCGTGGTCGCTGCGGCCCAGGTGCCTTGACTGCGGCAGGACCGGCGTGCTCAGGGTTCCCCGGAGCCCGTCCGGGCGCGGGTCGCGGAGCAGCACCGAGCGATGCCCGACCTCCGCGGCCGCCGCCTCCCAGGCGCGGGCCGCGCCGGTCGAG
>JAWWOL010000409.1:0-4066 GCA_033851695.1 Frankiales bacterium | reverse complement strand
GCAACACCGGGGGGGACCGGGTCGAGGAGGTCATCGCCCTGGTCGGGGCGCAGGACTACGCCCATCGGCCGATCGGGCAGTGCTCGGGCGGTGAGCAGCAGCGGCTGCTGATCGCGCAGGCGCTGGTCCGCCGGCCCAAGCTGCTGATCCTCGACGAGCCGTTGGACAGCCTCGACGTCACCAACCAGGCGTCGGTCAGCGCGCTGATCCAGTCGGTCTGCCGCAGCCAGGGCGTGACCGTGCTCATGGTCGCCCACGACGTCAACCCGATCCTGCTCTACCTCGACCAGGTGATCTACCTCGCCCACGGCGGTGCGGTGATGGGCCGCCCCGAGGACGTCATCACCGCTGACACGTTGACCATGCTGTACGGAACTTCGGTCGACGTACTCCGGGACCGGGCCGGTCGGCTGGTGGTGGTGGGTCAACCGGACACCCACGCCGAGCACGGGGCCCGCCCGTGACCGGCGGCGGACTGAGCTGGAACGTTGCCGACGACCTCCGGCAGGTCCTCGGCTACCACTTCATGGTCAACGCCTTGGCCGCCGGGACGGTCGTCGCCGTCGTGGCCGGCGCGGTCGGCTACTTCATGGTGGCCCGCCGGCAGAGCTTCGCCGGCCACACCCTCGCGATGATCGGTTTCCCCGGCGCCTCGGGGGCGACGTGGCTCGGGATCAACGCCGGCTTCGGCTACTTCGGCTTCTGCGTCGCCGGCGCCCTGGCGATCGCGCTGCTTCCGGGAGCGGCCCGGGGCAACGGGCGTGGCGGCTCCAGCGACGAATCTGCCGTGATCGGCACCGTGCAGGCCTTCGCGCTGGCCAGCGGCTTCCTGTTCGTCAGCCTGTACAAGGGGTTCCTGTCCGGGCTGAACAACCTGCTGTTCGGGACGATCACCGGGGTCAGCGACGACCAGGTCCGGGTGCTGCTCGTGGCGGGCGTGGTCTGCCTGGCGCTGCTCGCCTTTCTGGGCCGCCCGTTGTTGTTCACCACGGTCGATCCGGCTGTCGCCGCGGCCCGCGGCGTCCCGGTCCGGGCGGTGTCGGTGGCGTTCCTGCTCCTGCTCGGCCTGGCCACCGCCGGCACCAGCCAGGTCACGGGCAGCCTGCTGGTTTTCGCCCTGCTGGTCGCCCCGGCGGCGACCGCCAGCCGCCTCACCGCCCGGCCGAGCCTCGGTCTCGCCCTGTCCGTGCTGATCGCCCTGGCCGTGACCTGGGTGGGTGAGACCGTCGCGTTCTTCTCCCCGTACCCGATCGGGTTTTGGGTCACCAGCCTCGCCTTCGCCGGGTTCCTGCTTGCCAGCGGTTGGCGTGCGCTCAGCGACCGGGCCTCGCGGCGCGTGCCGATGGCAGTGCTGGCGGCATCATGACCAACGCATTCCCTGTCGTCGCCGAAGGGCCGGTGTCCGGCGTGGCCAACATGCTGGGCCACCCGTTCATGCAGCACGCCTTCCTGGCCGGTACCGCGGTCGCCGCGCTGTCCGGCCTGGTCGGCTACTTCGTCGTGCTGCGCGGCCAGGTCTTCGCCGGCGACGCGCTCTCCCACGTCGCCTACACCGGAGCGCTCGCCGCCCTGGCCGCCGGGTTGGACCTCCGGCTCGGGCTGTTCGTCGCCACGATCGGGGTCGGGCTGGCGCTCGGGTTGATCGGTGGGGCGGCAGGCGGCGACGATGTCGTCATCGGCACGACGTTCGCCTGGGTGCTCGGCCTCGGCGTGTTCTTCCTCGCCCTCTACACGACGCATCAGAGCAGCGGCAACGGGGCCGCGAACGCCAACGTGCTGTTCGGCTCCATCCTCGGGATCTCCGGCACCGACGCAGCCACGGCCGCCTGGATCGCCGCGGCACTCGTCGCCGTGCTGCTGGCTATCGCCCGCCCGCTGCTGTTCGCCAGCATCGACGCGGCGGTGGCCGCGGCCCGCGGCGTACCGGTACGGCTACTCGGCCCGGTATTCCTTGCCGTTGTCGGCGCGACCGCAGCGGAGGTTTCCCAGGTGGTCGGAGCCCTGCTGTTGTTCGGGCTGCTGGCCGCGCCGCCGGCCGCGGCGCAGCGGCTCACCGACCGACCGTGGCGGGCGCTCCCGCTGGCCGCCGCCCTTGCGGTCGCGGCCATGTGGGGCGGCCTCACCCTGGCCTACGCCGTGCCTGCGCTGCCGGCCAGCTTTGCGATCATCACCTGCGCAACCGCGGAGTACGCCGTGGCCGGCCTGGCCACTGTGCTCGTCGCCCGGCGCCGTCGGGCGCCGCTGCCAAGCCCGCTCCAGAGTGCGGTTCACGCCTCGATCAGCTGACGGGTCCCGTACGAAAGCCTGACTTCAGCCGTGCGTGGCCGGCCTGGCGTGGTCGGGGCACAGACCGAACACCTCGAGGGTGTGGGTGACCTCGGTGTAGCCGGCCGCCGCGGCTACCTGCTCGGCCCAGGCCTCCACCTTGGGTGCGCTGACCTCGACGCTGCGCCCGCAGGCACGGCAGACGACGTGGTGGTGGTGGTCGCTGACGACACCGCTCAGGTCGCGCCCGCTGCCGCACAGCCGGAACTGCGACTCACCGTCGTCGGTGTGCACGACGTCGGCCTCGCCGAGGCTTGCCAGCAGGTTGAGGTGCCGGTAGACGGTGGTGAGCCCGATCTTGTCCCCGCGTTGGCGCAGCACCGCGAACAATTCGTTGGCGGTGCGGAAACCGTCCTGCTCCTGCAGCAGGTCGTTGATGGCGCTGGCCTGCCGGGTGTTGCGTACGCGACCGGGGCCCCGGGTGGTCACGGCGTCGCTGCTCATGCGGGGCTCCTTCCGGCTTCCGGTGCGCTCCCTCGATGGTACGGGCGCCCGCTGCGCGCCGGGTCACTTTGCGCTCCGGCTATGGGAAGGCAAAGTCTCCTGCCATGGCGGTAGGGTCTTCGGGCCGGTGGACGGGTGGCCCTCTAGACTTCCGCCCGTGACTACCTCGGGCGGCGCCCAGGGGCTGTCGGATGCCGTACAAGGGCGATCTCCGCCGTGCACCGGGCGCGATGCCATGGCGGGCCGGATCCCAGGCATCGACGGGCTGCGGGTCTTGGCCGTGCTGTCGGTGTTCGCCCGCCACGCCGGGCTGAGCCACGTGGACAATGGCGGCGTCGGCGTCGACGTCTTCTTCGTGATCAGCGGTTTCGTCATCACCGGGTTGCTGGTCCGCGAGCAGGACGCGGCAGGTGCGATCGACCTACGCCGGTTCTATATCGCCCGTTGGCGGCGGCTGATGCCCGCGGCTGCGGTCGCCTGCCTGATCGTCGTCGTCCTCTCTTTCACGGTGGGTGGACGGTACGGCGGGGAGTGGAGGTACGGCCTGCTCGGCAGCACCTACACGATGGACTTCGCCGACGCCTCCGGGCATTTCTCTCTGCTGCTCGGGCATTTCTGGTCCCTCGCGGTCGAGGAGCAGTTCTACCTGTTGTGGCCGCTGGCCCTTGCCGGGCTGTTCGCCCTGCGAATGCGGCGCAAGCGCTCCCTGCTGCCCGTGGTCGTCGTGGTCACCGTGTGCGTGCTGCCACTGGTCGAGCGGGTGCTCCTGTGGCATGCCGGGCTGCCGAACCGGGACTACTACTCCCCTGAGACCCGGCTCGACCAGCTGCTGGCCGGCTGCTTGCTGGCGCTGTTCCTCAGCCACATCGGAGAGCGGCCAGTTCCCCGGTGGCTGTCCCAGGGGTCCTGGCTCCTGGCCTGGCCGGCGGCCCTGGTCCTGGTGGCCACGGTGGCAAAGTGGCCGGCGCACCCGCCGCAAGCACTGGCCGGCGGCTACCTCACCGTGGGGATGACCGTCACCGCCGCCGCGTCCCTGGTCATCATCGCCTCGCTCGTCACCGGCCCGCGGACCGTGATGAGCCGACTTCTCGGCTGGCACCCGATGGCGTGGCTGGGCGCTCAATGGTCCTACGGCTTCTACGTCTTCCACTTCCTGGTTATCGCGTGGTTCAAGAACGTCGCCGTCATGCACCGCGCGGCACTGTCTTTCCTGGCCTCGATCGCCGCGGCCGCCCTCTCGTGGCTGCTGGTCGAACGACGATTCCGCCGAGCCCACGGAAAGGCAATGCCCGCGCGC
>JAWWOL010000407.1:0-12733 GCA_033851695.1 Frankiales bacterium | reverse complement strand
GTGCGCGCGGAGAGACCGCAGGCACAGTTTTCCCTTCCGTCAACGCCTGCGAGGTGAGCTGTCGGGTTCGGGCTGGAAAGGTTGCCCGGCCGACCGAAGTCGGCTTCACCCCAAGGCGCGTGACGGTGGTGCTGTCGCGTGCCGCGGTCTGGAGACCAGTGGGTCCCCCGCTCCTGCCCCTGATTGCTGGTTGTCGGGAGAGCCTCGGTCGAGGGGCAGGACTCGGCGTTACGACCGGGGCTCGTGTGATTCCGTCTGCCGGACATTAGACGGTTGATCCGTCACAGCCAACAGCGGGGTCTTCACGGAGAGTATCGGCGGCGCGGACACGCGAAGAAATGGCCCGTTGGGACTAGGGCGGCCGGGCCGTCGGGGCCAGTCGGGGACGGGCGGTCGATGCAGCCTCAGGGAGGTGCCAGTGGCTGCCGAAAACGATCTCATGGCGCGCACGTCGGATCCCCTCGCGGGCACAGACCGGTATGCCACTGTCTTCCGCCACCTGCACGAGGCCGTGCTCATCTGCGACCCGGGCGGCCGCATCGTCGAGGTCAACCCGGCGGCCGAGCGGCTGTTCGGCTATGCCGCAGCCGACCTGGTCGGAACGTTTCCCGGCGGCATCCGGGATCCTGACGGTGCCGCGCTGCGGGCCGACGCCGTACGCCTGCACCTCACCACCTCGGCGGAGTGGTCCGGCGACGTCTCGTTCCACCGGCGCGACGGCGAGCGGCGAGTGGGCCGGTCGAGCTGGACCGCCTTGTACGACCCGCCGGCATCGGGCGAGGTTGCCGGCTACCTCGGCTTGACCCGGGACGTGACCGAGGAGCTCGTCACCGCGGTGGTGCTGGCCGAGACCGAGCTGCGCTGGCGCCTGACCTTCGACGCCGCCCCGATCGGGATGGCACTGGTCGGCCTCGACGGCAGCTTCCTGCGGGTCAACAGTGCCCTGTGCGAGATCGTGGGCTACTCCGAGCCCGACCTGCTCGGCTGCACCTTTCAGGACATCACGCACGCCGACGACCTCGACGCGGACCTCACGCTGCTGGGCGAGCTGTTCCGGGGAGAGATCGACGAGTACACGCTGGACAAGCGCTACGGGCACTCCCGCGGCCACTACGTCTGGGTACGGCTGTCCGTGGCGCTGGTCCGGAGTGAGTCCGGCGACCCGCTGCACTACATCGCCCAGATCCAGGACGTGACCGCTGCGCGGCTGGCGCGCCAGCGGCTGACCGCGATCATCGCCAGTGCCAGGGACGCGTTCATCAGCATCGACCGGTCCGGCCTGGTGACGGAGTGGAACGCCGCGGCCGAGCAGATGTTCGGCTGGAGCCGGGCGGAGGCGGTCGGGGTCCCGATGGCTCGCCTCGTGATGGGGCCACGGATGGCCGCCGCTCACGACGCGGGGCTGGCCCGGCTCTCGGCGGGCGCCGACTCGGCCGTCCTCGGCCGGCGGCTCGAGCTGACCGCCGTGCGCCGCGGTGGCGAGGAGTTTCCGGTGGAGCTCACGGCGTGGCGGGCGGACGACGCCCCGGACGAGTTCCACGTCTTCGTCCGGGACATCGGCGACCGGGTCCGCGCGCAGGAGCGGGCCGTGGCCTTCACGGCCCGCCAGCAGGCGATCGTCGAGGCTCAGCTCGACATCGCACAGGTCGAGCTGACGCCGAGCAAGGTCATGCAGCGCATCTGCGAGCAGGCGGCCAACGTGACGAACGCCACCGGCGCGGTCATCGAGCTGCGTGACGGCGATGACCTGGTCTGTCGCTCCGGGACCGCCTCGATGCGCCATCACCTCGGGCTTCGGCTCGGCGTCGAAGGCACCCTCTCGGGGATGTCCGCCACCAGTGGACGGACGTTGATCTGCACCGACACCGGCGATGACCCGCGGGTCGACGCCGCGGCCTGCCGCGCGGCTGGCGTCGGGTCGGTGATCGTGTCGCCGCTGCGGCACGGCAATGCGATCGTCGGAGTCCTCACGGTGCTGGCCACCGAGGCCGGGCAGTTCGACACCGACGACGCGGGCGCCCTGGAGCTGCTCGCCGCACCCTTCGCGACAGCCATGACCAACGCCCGGCGGCTCGAGGAGTCGTCGCAGCAGGCGCTGAGCGACCCGCTGACCGGGCTGGCCAACCGCGCCTATGCGCTGCACGAGCTCGAACGCACCCTCGCCCGGCAGCGCCGCCATGGTGGCCACACCGCCGTGATCTTCGTGGATCTCGACCGGTTCAAGGCGGTCAACGACACCTGGGGTCACGCGGCCGGCGACGAGCTGCTGAGCGCCGTGGCCGAGCGGCTGCGCCAGACCGTACGGACGACGGACACGCCCGCGCGTTACGGCGGTGACGAGTTCGTGATCGTCTGCGAGGGGCTGACAGCGCCGGGCGATGCCGTGGTACTGGCCGAGCGACTGGTCGGCGCGATCCCCGGCACCTACCAGCTCGGGGACGGGCCGGCGTCGATCGGGGCCAGCGTCGGCGTGGCCGTTGCCACGACTCCGGTGCCCGCTGCGCAGCTGCTCCGGCTCGCGGACGAGGCGATGTACGAGGCCAAGCAGGCCGGCGGGTCGCGCTACAGCATCCGTACGGTGGGCTGACCCCGCACGCGCACGCTGCTGGTGTGCTCAGCCGGTGGGGCGGGTGGCCCCGATGTAGCCGCTCAGGTAGACCCGCTGCAGCGCCACGCTGGCGCCGGTGTGCGGCGCCGCGATCATGTAGCCGTTGCCGGCGTAGATGGCCACGTGATGGATCGTCGCCGGGTTGTTGGTGTCGGTCGCCCAGAACAGCAGGTCACCCGGCTGCAGCTCGGCCAGGCCGACGTGGTGCCCGACGAACCACTGCTCGCGGGAGGTACGCGGCAGCGTGACGCCCGCCTGGGCGTAGGCCCAGCCGGTCAGGCCGGAGCAGTCGAACGCTCCTGGTCCGGTCGCGCCCCAGACGTAGGGCGTGCCCTCGCGGGAGGTGGCCGCTGCCACGGCGGCGCCGGCGGCCGCGGTCGGCGCGGTGGCGGTCCCGAGCACGGCGGCTTGTGCCTGGGCCAGGGCCCGCGCCTGCGCCATCTCGGTCTCGAACTGTGCGGCGGCCTTCTTCTCGGCCTCCTGCTTCAGCTCGACGACGACGGCCTTGACGTGGGCGTTGGCGGAGCTGAGCAGCCGGCTCTGCTCGGCGAGCAGCTGGCGCACCAGGACCGCGTTGCGTGATGCGCTCGCCTCCAGCTTGGACCGGTTGGTGGCCGCGGCCGCGAGCTTGGTGTTGAGCGCGGCGAGGGCCGCGGTCTGGCCGCTGGCGTGGACGAAGCTGAGCTGCTGGCTGCGCAGCACGTTGCCGGCCATGGACATCCGCTCGACGACGTCGCCGAGGTCCGAGCCGTTGAGCGCCTCGGCGTAGAGCGGGGCAGGGCCGCCGGCCTCGTACAGTGCGGTGGCCTGGCTGCTGATCAGCGCCTGTCCGGCGCCGTCGCTGGCCTGGGCGGCCTCGAGCTGGGCCTGGACGCCGAGGTAGTCAGTCACCGCTGCGCCGAGCCCCTCCTCGGCCGCGTCATAAGCCTGGCTGGCGACCTCGGCCTCGGTGGTGAGCCGGTCCACCTGCCGGGAGAGGTCGGCCGCCTGCTTCTTGGCGTCGGTGAGCGAGGGGCTTGCGGACGCGGCGGGGGCGGCCAGGAGCAGCCCGGCGGCCGTGACCAGGGAGAGCGCGGTCGCGGTGACCCGCCGGCCGGTCACGAGCCGGTGTACTTGCCGGTGGCGTGCGCGGTGATCACGGTCAGACCTCTGGTCTGAGAGGTGCGGTAGAACACCAGGGTGTGCACGGTGTCGGTCACGGTCAGCGAGGTGGAGCCGTCGGGCTTGATCGTGAAGTCGGTCGTCCTGATGGTCTCGGTGGACTTGATCGCGGCCTGAGCCGCCATGTACGCGGCCTGCAGGCTGTGCGTGCTCTGGAAGTTCTGGCTCGCCGCCTGGACAGCGGTGTCCGCGTCGTCAGCCGTGGCGATGTGGCCCATTCCGACGCTGATCCCGTCGAAGCCGAGCACGCCGATGATGGCGAACGTGATCACCAGCTTGGTGATCCAGCCGATGATGATGGAGCCGGTGTCCCCGGCCTCGGCGAGGCCGCCGTTCGGTTCCTGCCGTGTGAGGTACACCTACGCGCCTTCCGTGCCGCCCAGCAGAGCCTTTCTCTGCTCGGAGGTCGGCGTGATGGCTGGGCGCCTTGAGCCGACGGGCGGAACACAGTCAATTCGCCGGCCGGTCCGCTCGGCCTGTCCCGCGTGCTCTCAGCGCCGCACCGCAGGCAGTCCGGGCACCCGGCCGCCGAGCGCGGCGAGCAGCCGGGCGACCTCGGGGACACGCAGTCGGACGGAGACCCGCAGCATCACCCACGCCCCCGCCGGCACCGCGAGCACCAACGCGAGGACCGACCCGGTGACCCCGTGACCGGCGAGCGCGCCGGTCAGCTCGGACAGCGCCCAGGCGGCCGCCGCGCCGAATGCCGAGGCGAGCGCCAGCCGGATGAGCGTCTGGACCGTACGCGGCCCGTCCATCGAACCGAGCCGGCGGCTCAGGACCCTGCTGGTGAGGGCGACGCCGACCAGGTAGGACAGCGCGTAGCCGCCGGCCAGGCCGGGCAGCCGGGCGCTGCCGTGCAGGCTGAGGAAGAGCACCACGTCGGCGAGGGCGTTGACGGCGTTGACCACGATGCTGATGTAGGCCGGCGTGCGGGTGTCGTGCAGCGCGTAGAACGCCCGCAGGTGCAGCTGGAAGGCCGAGAACGGGATCAGCCCCAGCGCGAACGTGGCGATGGTCCAGCCGATGACCCGGGCGTCGGCCTGGTGGATCAACCCGTGCCGGAACAGCGTCGTGGCGATCGGCTGGGCGAGGACGATCAGGCCGAACATCGCCGGGACGAGGACCACCGAGGCGAGTCGCAGCCCGCGGGACAGCTCGAGCGTCAGCAGCCGCGGCCGGCCGTCGACCACGTGCCGGCTCATCCGGGGCAGCAACGCGGTGATGACGGACACGGCCACGATCGCGTGCGGCAGGGAGAAGACCACGAAGGCCAGCACGTACGTCGTGTAGCTGCCGCTGCCGGGGGGCGGGGTGGCGCACTGCTCCCCGGTGGCGAGTGTCTGGTGCGCGAGCCGCACGACGACGAAGTAGCTGAGCTGGTTGGCCAGGACGTAGACCAGGACCCAGCTGCCCAACCGTCCCGCCGCGCCGAGTCCGGCGTTGGCGAAGTCGAACCGCGGCCGCCAGTGAAAGCCGGTACGGCGCAAGGCCGGCACCAGCGCGACGGTCTGCACGATGACGCCCGCGGTGGTGCCGAGGGCCAGCACCAGGATCTGCGTGTGTGAAAGCACCGACTCCTTGCCGGTGTGGTCGTCCGGCAGGACCAGGACGACCAGGCCGGTCACGACGACGACGAGGTTGTTGAGGACCGGGGCCCACATCGGCGCTGCAAAGCTGCGCCGCGTGTTGAGGATCGCGCCCATCGTGGCGCCGACGCCGTAGAACGCGATCTGCGGCAGGAAGTAGCGCGCGAAGAGGACCGCGTGGGCCTGGTCGGCGGCCTTGGTGCAGTCGCCGGCGTAGAGGGCGGTGATCTGCGGCGCGGCCAGGACCCCGATGACGCTGGCGACACCGAGGACCAGCGCGACCAGGGTGAGCAGGCGTTGGGCATAGGCCACGCCGGCGTCGGTCCCCTGCTTGGCCGCCCGGACCAGCAGCGGCACCACGACGCTGGTCAGCACGCCGCCCAGCAGCAGCTCGTAGATGATGTTCGGCAGGGTGTTCGCGATGTTGTACGCGTCGCCGAAGCCTCTGCTGCCGATCACCCCGGCGATGACGACGGTGCGCAGCAGACCGGTGCCGCGGGAGACCACGGTGCCTGTTGCCATCGTCCGGCTCGAGCGGAACAGGCTCGGCTCGGCCGGGCGGGTCGGTGTGCCGGGTGGGGGCGGAGGCGGTGGAGGCGTACGGGGCGGAGGCGGCAGGCTCATGCCTCGGGCTCCACGGCGGCGCCGGCAGTGGACTCGGTGGACTCGGTGGACTCGGTCGCGCTGGCGTCTTCGGTGCCGCCCAGGCTTCCCCTGCGGGCATTGCGGATCCGTCGGTAGAGCCGGACGATGACCGCCAGGCCGAGCAGGCCGCAGACCGCGATGGTGATCGTGACCACGACGACGCCGGCCGCGGAGATGTGCACCTGCAGGGTCACTGGCTTGCCGAAGTCGCGCCCGGCCGGCGTGAGCAGCTGGGCGTCGACGAACACGTCGCGCGAAGCGGCGCTGTTCACGGTGACGGTCACGTCGGTCTGGACGTGGGCGCCGGCGGCGATGGTCAGCTCGACGGGGGCCTTGGTGGCTCGCAGGGCCGCACTCCGCGGCCGGAGCACCAGCTGCACCTTCACCGCGACCGGCAGGTCGTTGACGATGCTGATCGGCAGCTTGGCCCCGTTGCCCACCAGGGTGTTGCCGCCCTCGCTGACGATCCGCACCTTGTCCTCGGTCGAGCGCAGCAGGCTCACGGTGGCGTCGAGCAGCGGCTGTCCACCGCTGCCCGGCCTGCGGAACGCGGTGGAGGCCGCGCGGTAGAGGCTGCGCTGCAGCTGCAGGACCTGCTGGTTGACCTGGTCCTCGGCGTCCCGGTTGCAGACGGCATCCGGCGCCGTCGTGGCGGGCACGGCTGGGCTGGTCGTGGTGGCCGCCGCAGGGGCTGGGCACAGGATCGACCGGAACCCGGCCAGCTCGGCGTCGGCCTTGACGATCCGGGTCGCGGTGTCGTCGGGCAGGGTGGGCTGGTTCGGCGGCTGGTGCACCGCTGCTCGGGCGACTGCCGGGTCTGGCGGGGCCTGGAGTGCCTGGGGCACGGTGACGGGGGTGATCCACGGCAGCCGGCCGGTCTCGTCGACGATCGCCCGTACGGGACTCTCGGTCGGCGACCAGCGCCGGCCGGGGGCGATGACGAGGGTCCGCGGCGCGGACGGCGCGGTCTCGACGGCGATCGCCGCGGTCTCGGCGGCGAACCGCTGGTCGAGCAGCACCCGGTCCTCCGGCCGTACGGGCGTGGTCGCGAGCTTGCTCAGCCCGTCGTCGACGACTACGGCCGGGACGGCGCCCCCCGGGCGCTCGACGGCTGTCGTCGAGGTCGGCGTGTAGCCCAGGTTCACGGCGTTGGTGACGGGCACGGCCTTGCTGCTCAAGATCAGCCCGGTGGTGGTCAGCTGGGCGAGCGCCCCCTGCGACAGGGTCCCGTCGGGCGGCCAGAGCAGTCCGGTGCTGACGCCCGGCAGGCTGGACTCGAGTCCCGTCGAGCGGGCCTGGGTGACCAGCGAGGCGCCCTGCGCGGCGATCAGCGCCTGGATGTCCGGGTCGCCGTACGGGGTGGCGATCCACGATGTCTTGGTCACCAGCGCGGTCAGCCCGGCGAGGTAGGTCGTGGCGGCGCTGCTGTAGCCGCCGGGGGCGTTCTTGACGGTGTACGGGCCCGTCATCAGCTGGAGCTCCTGCACGTTCTCCGGATCGATGACCGGCGTCACGAGCACCGGCCGGATCGCGACGGGCGTGGGCGCCGGGTCGGCCGAGACGACGCCGGGCACCGGTGGGGCGGTCTCCGCGGGGACGGTGCCGGTCTGCGCGGCCGCCTGGCTCGCCACGTCGAGCAACCTGCCGAGCCGCCCGACGGGGCCGATCTCGACGCCGGTGCCGTCATCGCTGAACGTGTTGTCCGGCTGGAGCCGCGGGGTGGTCAGCAGCGGCCAGACCCAGGCGACCTGTACGGGGGCCACTGCGGCGGCCGGCGGCAGCCACGGCAGGAACGTGTTGATCCGGGCGTCGTACTCGCGGTCGTCGATGCTCCCGCGGTAGACCTCGACCGCGATCCGGTAGACGCCGGCGGTGGTCAGCTGCAGCGCGTCGACCGGGACCTGCAGCACGTACGGGACGCTCGCGCCGGCTGCCAGAGGGTCGAGAGTCTCTGGCGTGCCGGCATTGTCGCTCACGAAGTGGTCGGTCGAGCCGGCGACCGCGAGCAGGGCGGCGCGCGACTCCAGCGGCGTGGACTGGATCCGCAGGGCGATGGTCAGGCCGTCGTACTCCTGCGTGGTGGGGTTGGTCAGCACCCCGGCGACGGTCAGCAGGTCACCGGGCTGCGGTGCGGTGGGGCTGATCCGGTCGACGGTGAGGGTGAGCGGCAGGGTGGTCGTGGTGGCCGCGTGGGCCACCGTGGCGAGCAGCGGCATCAGGCCGAGCAGCGCCGCGAGCAGGGTCAGCCCGGCCCTGTGCCTGCGGCTGGTCGCGTACCGGACGCCCCGGACGCGGTCGCGCCGGGTCGTCACGCCAGCCTCACGCGGTCTCGGCCAGCAGCGCGGTCGCACGCCGGAGCAGCTGGCGCTCGTCGTCGTAGGCGAGCCGGGCGGGGACCTCGTCGAGCGGCACCCAGGCGACCTCGGTGACCTCGACGTCCTCGTCGGAGAGCTCGCCGCTCTCGGCCAGCAGCAGGTAGTGGTGCACCGTCTTGTGGATCCGCCGGTCGTCGATGACGAACCAGAAGTCGATGACCCCGAGCTCGCCGACGACCCGGCCCAGGATGCCGGTCTCCTCGGCCACCTCGCGCACGGCGGTGATCTCGGGGGTCTCGCCCTGCTCGATGTGCCCCTTGGGCAGCGACCAGAGCAGCCGGCCGCGCCGGTCGAGCCGGCCGATCAGCGCCGCCCGTGCCCCTTGCGCACCGCGCTCGACGACGAGTCCGCCGGCGGAGATCTCCTCCACGCGCCGGAGCCGTTGGCGTCGCGAAGGACGGGCAGAGGTCACAGCTCGATCGTAGTGGTGCGCAGCGTCGGGAGGGTCACACCTCGAGGTCGATCACCGCGGCCATGCCGTCGGCCATGCTGTCCGCGAGGCTCTCGCCGGTGAGATCGGCGATCCGTGCGGAGCTCGCAACGAGCAGGTCGGCGGTCGAGATGCCCAGCGCCGTGCCGGTGTCGCCGGTGGCGGTGTAGACCACGTCGTAGCGGCCGATCAGCGCGTCGGCGAACAAGGGCACCTCCGTCGGCAGCAGCAGCGGGGCGACCAGTCCGGCCGCGTAGTCCGTGCACTCGTTGATCTCCTGAGAGGTGGCGGCCCGCAGCGTGGTGGACCCGGCCGCCCGCAGGACTGCGGCACGCACCGGCGTCCGGCAGGAAGGCACGGCGACGGCGATCATCCGCTCGTCGGCGATGTAGAGCCGCACGCTGACCACCTGGTCGTGCTCGATGCCCAGGACGTTGGGGATCTCGTCCGCCTGGACGACGGCGCGCCGGAGCCGCACGATCTCGTGCGGGATGTCCCGACCGAGGAGCTCGCGATGGATGTCCAGAGCACCTTTCACGACACCCTCCTCCCGCCACTCCGCGCTGAGGGGCTCGGCCCTTATCCCCTGGGCCCCTACGGACAAACGGGACCTCAGGAACGTGCGTACGCACGGACCCCGGATAGCCTGCGGCCGCCCGCCCTGCCGCCCCGTACGCTTAGGCGTCCCGCCCGTAACCCCACCGGATTGACCTGATGTCTGCCCCCACCGCCACACCTGGTCCCGACGACGACCTCACCGAGGCGCAGCGACGGGCGGTGGCCGAGCTGATGCGCGTCTCGCCGGTGGCCGACGAGCTCGGCCGCCGGTTCGAGGCCGCCGGCCACGCGCTCTACCTGGTCGGTGGGTCCGTACGCGATGCGCTGCTGGGGCGGCTCGGTGACGACCTCGACTTCACCACCGACGCGCATCCCGAGCAGGTCAAGGTCCTGGCCAAGGGCTGGGCCGACTCGCTGTGGGAGACCGGCATCGCGTTCGGCACGGTCGGGCTGCAGAAGAACGGCTTCCGGCTCGAGGTCACGACCTACCGCAGCGAGAGCTACCGCTCGGAGTCGCGCAAGCCCGAGGTGACGTACGGCTCCAGCCTCGACGACGACCTGCTCCGGCGCGACTTCACCGTGAACGCGATGGCGGTGTCCGTGCCGGGGCACCGCTTCGTCGACCCGTACGGCGGGCTGCCCGACCTCGCGACGGGGGTGCTGCGGACCCCCGGGCGGCCGGAGGACTCCTTCGGCGACGACCCGCTGCGGATGCTGCGCGCTGCGCGCTTCTCGGCCCAGCTGGGGTTCGCGGTCGCCGACGAGGTCGTGGCCGCGATGCGCTCGATGTGCGGCCGGCTCGCGATCGTCACCGCCGAGCGGGTGCAGGGCGAGCT
This sequence comes from Frankiales bacterium, assembly GCA_033851695.1. GTDB lineage: Bacteria > Actinomycetota > Actinomycetes > JAWWOL01 > JAWWOL01 > JAWWOL01. The sequence goes on along the minus strand of JAWWOL010000407.1, from coordinate 2,531 downwards.
GTCCAAGCTGCTGCTGTCCCCCGTACCCCGGCGGGGCCTCGAGCTGCTGGTCGAGACCGGGCTGGCCGAGCTGATCCTGCCCGAGCTGCCCCGGCTGGCGATGCAGGCCGACCCGGAGCACCGGCACAAGGACGTCTATCAGCACACCCTCGCGGTGCTCGAGAACGCCATCCGCCTGGAGCCGTCGGGGCCGGACCTCGTGCTGAGGCTGGCGGCGCTGCTGCACGACATCGGCAAGCCCAAGACCCGGCGGTTCGAGGACGCCGGCGGGGTCTCGTTCCATCACCACGAGGTCGTCGGCGCCAAGATGGCCCGCGAGCGGCTGGCGGTCCTGAAGTACTCCCGCGAGGTCATCGACGCCGTGTCCAAGCTGGTCGAGCTGCACCTGCGCTTCTACGGCTACGGTCGCGGGGAGTGGACCGACAGTGCCGTCCGCCGCTACGTCCGCGACGCGGGGCCGGTGCTCGACCGGCTGCACGTGCTGGTGCGCAGCGACTGCACCACGCGGAACAAGCGCAAGGCTGCGGCACAGGAGAAGGCCTACGCCGAGCTCGAGGCGCGGATCGCCGTGCTGGCCGAGCAGGAGGAGCTCGGCAAGATCCGGCCCGACCTCGACGGCAACGCGATCATGTCGCTGCTGGGGCTGGCGCCTGGCCCAGCGGTCGGGCGGGCGTACAACGCCATGCTCGAGCTCCGCCTGGAGCGCGGGCCGCTGCCGCACGACGAGGCGGTGGCTGCGTTGCGCGCCTGGGCCGCCGGCGAGGGGCTCGAGGTCACGTAGGCCTACCGTTCGGCGGCGCTGAGGGGCATGGGCGTCGCGCCCCGGGCAACCGGCTCGCGGCGACGCCGGCTGGCCGCCCAGAAGCAGGCCGCCGCGATCGCGTACCCGGCCGTGATGACCACGATGGACCCGTACGACTTGCCGGTCCTGGGCAAACCGACGACGCTGAGAACAGCCGCCGCCACGAAGGTCAGGTTGAACAGCGTGTCGTAGACCGAGAACACCCGGCCGAGGAACTCGTCGTCGACGCTCTCCTGCACGATCGTGTCGACGCAGATCTTCGTTCCCTGGGCGACGAACCCGAGCAGCAGCGCTGCCGCGACGAAGAGGTCCTGCCGGTACGGCGCGGCCAGCGCGCCCTCGACCACTGCCGCGCCGCCGAGCAGCAGCGCGATCCACGCCTCCTTGCTGATCCGGGAGGTCGCCCTTGGCGTCACGACCGCGGCGAGCAGCACGCCGACCCCGCTCGCGCCGAAGATCTCCGCCAGCCCCGGCAGCCCGGCCCGCCACAGGCCGTGGTCGTGGAAGTAGTTGCGGTAGAGCAGGATCGTCGCGATGGTCGAGATCCCGTAGAACAGCCGATGAGCTCCGATGGCCAGCAAGGCGTTGCGGGCCCTGGTACGGGACCAGACGTGCCGACCTCCGGCGAGCAGCCCGCGGCTGACGTCGCCGAGCTCGTGGCGCAGGGGGACGAGGGGCTGGTCCAGGTCGGGGCCGAGCGCCGCGGCCTCGAAGCCGCTGACGACCAGCGAGCTGATCAGGTAGATGACCGCAGCGGTGCAGGCAAGTGCGGCGTCGCCGCTGTCACCGCCGCCGACCGCCTGCCGCAGCAGCAGGGCCAGTCCGGCCCCGACGATGGTGCCGGCGGTGCCGGAGGTGGTCGAGACCGAGTTGGCGAGGACGAGCTTGACCGGGGAGACGGTGTGCGGAAGGCCGGCCGAGAGGGCGGAGAGGTAGAACCGGTTGATGCTGGTCGCCGCCAGCGCCGCGCCGTAGAACGCGGGGCTCTCCGGGCCCTGCCACAGCAGCAGAATCGCTGCCAGTACGACGATCGCGGCCCGTACGACGTTGGCGATCAGCAGCACGCGCTGCCGCCGCCACCGGTCGAGGAAGACGCCCGCGAACGGCCCGACGACGCAGTAGGGCAACAGGATGATGCTGAACCCGACCGCCAGGGTCGACGGGTCGGTCGCGTGCTCCGGGTTGAACAGCACGGCACTGGCCAGGCTGGCCTGGAACACCCCGTCGGCCAGCTGAGAGGCCAGCCGGGTCGCGTACAGCCGGCCGAAGCCCGGCTCGCGGAACAGGTCACGCACCGGGCTCGCCACGACTGCAGGCTACCGGGGCCGGCTGAGGCTCCGATGGGGCTGAAGCGGGAAAGCCAACTGCCCTGCCACCCGTGAGGGTGACAGGGCAGTCGTACGAATCGCGCTTACCTTTCGACCTCACCGGCGATGAAGGCCTCGAGCTTGGCCCGGGCGATGTCATCGGCGAACTGCTCGGGCGGCGACTTCATGAAGTAGGACGAGGCGCTCAGCAGCGGGCCGCCGACGCCACGGTCCTTGGCGATCTTGGCGCAACGGAGCGCGTCGATGATGACGCCGGCCGAGTTGGGCGAGTCCCAGACCTCGAGCTTGTACTCCATGTTGAGCGGCACGTCGCCGAAGGCGCGACCCTCGAGCCGGACGTAGGCCCACTTGCGGTCGTCGAGCCACGCGACGTAGTCGGACGGGCCGATGTGCACGTTGCG
>JAWWOL010000381.1:0-4736 GCA_033851695.1 Frankiales bacterium | reverse complement strand
GCGGGCTGTCCCTGGTTCTGTGCGCGTGGTCGTGGTTCGGGGCGACGGCCCCTCGTTCTCGTCGGTTCCCTTGGGTCCCTTGGTTCCCTTGGGTCCCTTGGGCCTCGACACGCTGCTCCTGCCAGCGGTCTCGCCCTCCGACGCCGACCTCAGCGCGTACCAACAGGCGTTCGACTGGACCACCGACCCGGCGTACGTCTCGGTGGCCGCCGTCCAGGGCGAGGCGCTCGGCGCCGGCCTCCAGCTGGCGATGGGCTGCGACCTGCGGATCCTGACCACGGACGCCGTTCTCGCCCTGCCCGAGGTGACCCTGGGCCTGGTCCCCGGTCTCGGTGCGACCAGCCGGCTGGTGTCCGCCCTGGGCTACCCCAAGGCGCTCGAGCTCGCCGTCACCGGCCGCAGGTTCACCGGCAGCGAGGCGCACCAGCTCGGCCTCGCCCAGCGCCTGGTCGACCCCGCCCAGCTCGACGACGAGGTCGAAGCACTGGTCGGTGAGCTGCTGGCGCCGGACCAGGACGCCGTACGCGAGATCAAGGCGCTCCTGCTCGGGGCCGAGCGCCGCAACCAGACCGATCAACGGGCTGCCGAGCGCGCGGCTCAGCTCCGACAACTCGCTCATCGTGGCGAGGCGGCAGGCCAACTGCCTCCCGGCTGAGTCGGGGACCCGGCTAGGGTCGGTCTCCGGTGCACACTGACAGGAAGGGGTGATCGTGGACGCTGCCGGTTTCCGTACGCTGCGCTCGTTCACCCGCGACCCGTCGGTGGGCAAGAAGCGGCTCGCCGCAGGCACGGTGAGACGGGTCTGGGGGTTCGCCCGGCCCTACCGGCGGGCGCTGAGCGTCTTCCTGGTCACCGTCGTCCTCGACGCGCTGGTCAGTGTGGCGACGCCGCTGCTGTTCCGGTCGCTCATCGACACCGCGCTGCCCCAGCGCCGGCTCAGCATGGTCTACGGGATCGCGTTCGCCGTGGCCGGCCTGGCCGTCTTCGACGCCGGGCTGTCGCTGGCCCAGCGGTGGTACTCCGCCCGCATCGGCGAGGGCCTCATCTACGACATGCGCACCCAGGTCTACGACCACGTCCAGCGGATGCCGATCGCGTTCTTCACCCGTACACAGGCCGGCGCTCTGATCAGCCGGCTGAACAACGACGTCCTCGGCGCGCAGCAGGCGTTCACCTCCACCCTGTCCGGTGTCGTCAGCAACGTCATCCTGCTCGCCACCACCGTCGTGGTGATGCTCAACCTGTCCTGGCAGATCACCGTGGTGTCCCTGGTGATGCTGCCGGTCTTCGTGATCCCGGCCAAGCGGGTCGGCACCAGGCTGCAGGCGATAACCCGCGAGTCCTACCAGCTCAACGCGTCGATGAACTCCACGATGACCGAGCGGTTCAACGTCTCCGGGGCCTTGCTGGTCAAGCTCTTCGGCCGCCCGGACGAGGAGGCGCAATCCTTCTCCAGCCGGGCCGGGCGGGTGCGCGACATCGGGATCACGTCGGCGATGTACGGGCGGACGTTCTTCACCGCGCTCACCCTGGTCGCCTCCCTGGCGACCGCGGTCGTCTACGGTCTCGGCGGCTTCCTGAACATCAAGCACGGACTGTCGATCGGCACGATCGTCGCCCTGTCGGCGCTGCTCGGCCGGCTCTACGGACCGCTCACCGCGCTCTCCAACGTCCGGGTCGACGTGATGACAGCGCTGGTCAGCTTCGAGCGGGTCTTCGAGATCCTCGACCTGCCGCCGATGATCGCCGAGAAGCCCGATGCCACCAGGGTTCCGGCCGATGCCCGTACGGTCGAGTTCCGCAACGTGCGCTTCCGCTACCCCACAGCCGCTGAGGTGTCGCTCGCCTCGCTCGAGGACGTCGCGGTGCTCGACAACGCGCCCTCGTACGACGTCCTGCACGACGTGTCGTTCACCGCAGAGCCGGGACAGCTGGTCGCCCTGGTCGGGCCGTCCGGTGCAGGCAAGACCACCATCTCCCAGCTGCCGACCCGGATGTACGACGTGCAGCAGGGGGCCATCCTGGTCGGGGGGGTCGACGTCCGGGACGCGACACTGCAGTCGCTGCGCGACGCCATCGGGGTCGTGACGCAGGACGCCCACCTGTTCCACGAGACCATCCGGTCCAACCTGCTCTACGCCCGCCCGGACGCGACGGACGAGCAGCTGCTCGAGGCGCTGCGGTCCGCCCAGATCAGCGACCTGGTCGACTCGCTGCCGGACGGGCTGGACACCGTGGTGGGGGACCGGGGCTACCGGCTCTCAGGCGGCGAGAAGCAGCGGATCGCCATCGCCCGGCTGCTGCTCAAGGCGCCCGGCATCGTCATCCTCGACGAGGCCACCGCGCACCTCGACAGCGAGTCAGAGGCCGCGGTGCAGCGGGCGCTGTCGAGCGCACTCGCCGGCCGTACCTCCATCGTGATCGCCCACCGCCTGTCGACCGTCCGGGACGCCGACCAGATCCTGGTCATCGACGACGGCCGGATCGTCGAGCGGGGCACGCACGAGGAGCTGCTGGTGGCTGCCGGGCTCTACACGGAGCTCTACCGCACCCAGTTCGAGCGGCAGGCGACGGCCGAGATCGCCGAGTTGGCCTGAAGATCCGCGCCGGGGACCGCCCGTTCGCGTACGCGAACTTACGGTTGCTGTTCGGCGCGCGAACCGCCTCGCTGATCGGGACCGCGATGGAGCCGGAGGGGCTCTCCTTCGCCGTGCTCGCGGCGACCGGCAGTACCACCGACCTCGGTCTCGTGCTGGCGGCCCGGATCCTGCCGTTCGCGGTGTTCCTGCTGATCGGCGGTGTGCTCGCCGACCGGCTGCCCCGCCAGCTGGTCATGGTCGTCGCGGACACCGTCGGCGGGCTGTCCCAGCTGGCAACGGGTCTGCTGGTCCTCTCGGGATCCCACTCGCTGGCCTGGCTGATCGCGCTGCAGCTGGTCTCCGGCTCGGCTACGGCGTTCTTTTTCCCTGCTGCGCAAGGACTTCTGCCGCACACGATCAGCCCCGAGGTGTACCCGAAGGCCTACGCCTACATGGGGCTCTCGCGCAACTTCGCCTCCATCGCCGGCGGCGCGCTCGGCGGCTTCATCGCCGCTGTGTCCAGTCCTGGCTGGACGCTGGTCGCGGACGCGGCGACGTTCGGCGTCAGTGCCCTGCTCACGACCGGGCTGCGGGTGCCGCATCTGCCGGCGCCTCCGGCGACGATGTGGGGCGACCTCCGTGAGGGCTGGCAGGAGTTCCGTACGCGGACGTGGTTGTGGACGATCGTCGCGCAGTTCGCCGTCGTGGTCGGGTTCGGCCGCAGCGCCCAGCTGGTGCTCGGTCCGGTCATCGCCAAGGCGCACCTCGGGGGTCCGGCGGCGTGGGGCTGGATCCTGTCGATGGACGGCGCCGGCAGCGTGGTCGCAGCGTTCCTGCTGGTCCACCGGCGGCGGAAGTTCTCCCGGCCGTTGCTGGTCGCCTCGCTCGGGATCCTCTTGGACACCGGCGTCGTACTGGCCCTGTACAACCCGCTGGCGCTGGGCTGGTTGCTGTTGCTGTCCTTCGTCAGCGGCCTGGGAGCGGCGCTGTTCGGCGTCATGTGGGAGACCACGATGGCTCGCGAGATCCCGCCGCAGGCACTGTCCCGGGTCAGCGCCTACGACGCGATGGGCTCGTTCCTGCTCCAGCCGGTCGGGCTGGCCGTGATGGGTCCGCTGGTGGCCGTGACCGGGGTGCACGGCGGCCTGCTGATCGGGGCGGCGGCGGTCGCCCTGCCCACGCTGGCTGTGATGTGCGTACCGGATGTCTACCGGCGCCGCGAGCCGATCTGAGCTAGCGGCGGGTCTCGGCCGCCGGGTCGAACGGGGCGCCAGGGTCGATCGCCTCGAGGATCGCCCGGCCGATGTCCCGCAGGCTCTCGAGCTGTGCGGGGGTGAGCATGTCGATGACCAGGCTGCGGACATTAGCCACGTGACCCGGCGCGGTGGCGACCACCTTGGCCATGCCTTCGTCGGTGAGGATCGCGTTGATGAAGCGTCCGTCGTCGGCGCCCGGCTCGCGGCGGATGAAGCCCTGCCGCTCGAGGCGCTTCGCGACGTGGGACAGCCGGGACAGCGAGCCGTTGGTGAGCACCGCGAGCTGGCTCATCCGCAGGGTGTGGTTCGGGGTCTCCGAGAGCATGGCCAGGGCGAGGTACTCGAAGTTGCTCAGCCCGGCGTCGCGCTCCAGCTGCGCGTCGAGGGCTGAGGGCAGCCGGATCAGGACGCCGCTGAGGGCCAGCCACGCGGCCCGCTCGTCAGCGCTGAGCCAGCGAGGTTCGTCGTCGGCGGCGGTCGCAGGGGAGGTCATCCCTCTACGGTACGCCGGTTCCTTGACGCTTCAACCTCTAAGGTCAGTCCTGCATCGTGTCGGTCGGCGGCTTGACCCCCTTGGTGGTGCCGTCGTGGCGCGCCTTGGCGCCTTCGACGTCACCGTAGGCCAGCAGCTCCATCGTCTCGTCGCCGAGGTAGATGTCCGTGGGCGGCCCCAGTCGGGGAGCCTCGGCCTCCTGGTCCTTGCGGGTCTGATTGCTGTCGTCGCGCGCGGAGTGGGTCATCACGGCACGGTAGCGCGGCGAGATGAAAAGCGCTGGGACAAGATCCGTGCCGACGACCCCTGGGCCAACGTCCGGGCTCAGAGCAGCGAGCGCAACACGTACTGCATGATGCCGCCGTGCTGGTAGTAGGCCCACTCGCCGGGGGTGTCGATGCGCACCCG
>JAWWOL010000380.1:0-10222 GCA_033851695.1 Frankiales bacterium | reverse complement strand
CCACCTCGTCCGCCTCGCCGGCGATGGTGAGGGTGCAGTTGATGTCGCTGGGCATGGTGCGGCAGTCGGCCATCATGCGGGCCATGTCGATCTCCTTCACCGGGGTCAGGCACACACTGCCTGACAGAGCGGACGGTGACCCGGAAAGGCACGACGCGCAAGACACACGAACGGGTGACACTCAAGCCCTCCTGGCCGGGGATGGTTCGGTCCGAAGACTCTGCGTTGCCCGCTGCTGGCGGGCAACGCAGAGTCTCCAGGAGAACCACCCTGTCGCAGGGGAACCGGCTGAGTCAGTGACCGCGCAGGACCCAGTCGTCGTACGAGGCAGCCTCGGCCCCGATCGTGGTCTCGTCGCCGTGCCCGGTCAGGACGCGGGTCTCCGCCGGCAGCACTAGCAACCGCTCGCGGATCGAGTCGAGGATGGTCGGGAAGTCGCTGTACGAGCGACCGGTCGCACCGGGTCCACCCTGGAACAGGGTGTCACCGGAGAACACCACGCCGCTGCCATGGAGACACACAGCGCCGGGCGAGTGACCGGGGGTGTGCAGCACCCGCAGGCCGAACCTGCCACCGATGTCCAGCTCGTCGTCCTCGCCCAGGTCGATGTCCGGTGCGCGATCGGGATGCACGGTGTCCCAGAGCATCCGGTCGTCCGGGTGCAGGAGCACGGGCGCGTCGGTGAGGTCGGACAGCTCGACGGCGGCGTTGATGTGGTCGTCGTGGCCGTGGGTGCAGATGATGTACGGGACCCTGCGGCCGCCGATGGCGGAGATGATCGCCGCGGCATCGTGGGCGGCGTCGATCACGGCGACCACCTCGTCGTCCCCGTACAGCCAGACGTTGTTCTCGACCTCCCACGTACCGCCGTCGAGGCTGAAGGTGCCGGCCGTGACGACCCGCTCGATCCGGGCAGCGCTCACAGGATCACCACCGAACGCAGGACCGCTCCCCGCTGCATCTTGGTGAACGCCGCCTCGACGTCGCCGAGTCCGATCCGCTCACTGACGAACTTGTCCAGCGGCAGCCGGCCCTGCAGCCACAGGTCGATCAGGACCGGGAAGTCCCTGCTGGGCAGGCAATCCCCGTACCAGGACGACTTCAGCGAGCCGCCACGGCCGAAGACCTCGATCAGCGGTAGGTCGATCCGCATCGACGGGTCGGGCACGCCGACCAGGACCACCGTGCCGGCGAGGTCGCGGGCGTAGAAGGCCTGTTCGTAGGTCTCGGGCCGGCCGACGGCGTCGATCACCACGTCGGCGCCGAAGCCGTCGGTCAGCGCGCGAATGCCCTCGACTGCGTCGGTGGTGCGCGAGTTGACGGTGTGCGTGGCGCCGAACTCCCTTGCCCAGCCGAGCTTCTGGTCGTCGACGTCGACGGCGATGATGGTACGGGCGCCGGCCAGCCGGGCCCCGGCGATCGCTCCGTTGCCCACGCCACCGCAGCCGATCACCGCCACCGTGTCGCCCCTGCCGACGTTGCCGGTGTTGACCGCAGCTCCGATGCCGGCCATGACGCCGCAGCCGAGAAGCCCCGCCACCGCGGGCTCCGCCGCCGGGTCGACCTTGGTGCACTGGCCGGCCGCCACCAGCGTCAGCTCGGCGAAGGCGCCGATGCCCAGGGCCGGCGACAGCTCCGTACCGTCCTCCAGCGTCATCTTCTGCACCGCGTTGTGGGTGGCGAAGCAGTACCACGGGCGGCCGCGGCGGCAGGCCCGGCAGGTGCCGCAGACCGCGCGCCAGTTGAGCACCACATAGTCCCCGACCGCGACGGCGGTCACGTCCGGCCCGACCGACTCGACGATGCCGGCGGCCTCGTGACCGAGCAGGAACGGGAACGCGTCGTTGATCGCACCCTCGCGGTAGTGCAGGTCGGTGTGGCAGACGCCGCAGGCCTGCACCCGCACCCTCGCCTCGCCGGGGCCGGGCGCCGGCACGATCACCGTCTCGAGCGTGACCGGGGCGCCCTTCTCCCGCGCGACGACACCCTGCACCCGTACTGCGTCTGCCATGTCCGCTCCTTCGCCGAGGTAGGGCGATCCTGTCAGCAGCCAGCCCCGGACGCGAACGCAGGGAGGGAACCGTACGGTGGGCGAATGCGTCCGAAAGGTATGAACAAGCGCACGGTGCCCCTGGCCACCATGATCGTCGTGCTGAGCGGGTGCGGCACCCAGTCCGCCTCGACGTCCGCGACCACCACCAGCCCGCTCCCGGCGGCGACCACCACGAACGGGACGCCCCCGTCCACGCCCGCGACGGCCGGCACCGCAGCCGCCGGCACCGCAGTTGTCCCGGCTGCCGCCACCCAGGCCACGCTCAGCTACGTGGGCCCGGTCGCCGTCAAACGGCTACGCGTGACCAAGACCGTGACCGGTGCGGCCTACCAACGGCTCGCCGAGGACCTGAACGCCCTGAAGCCGCAGGCCGGCACGATGGAGTGCATGGTCGTCTCCGGTGAGACTGCCTCGATCACGCTCGCGGCCAACGGCCACAGGTTCGTGTTCACCGTCGAGGGCGTCCCCTGCCGCGGGGTGATGGTGTCCAAGGACGGGGTCGCCCAGGCGCGCCTGGCCAACACCATGACGTTGGTCAACCAGATTCGCGCCACCGCCGGCTTCACCGGGATGGCCCACCCGCTGACCGGGTGAGGTCGGCGACCTTCGCTTTCTCCCAGGTCTCGACGAGCTGGCTGTAGGTACGGTCGAAGCCGCGGTCCGGCGCCCACCAGGCGTCGACCGGCGAGATCAGCCGCTCGCGGAAGTCCGCCCCGACCAGCACCACCCGCCGGCAGCCGCGCCGGGACTGCACCACCAGGGACCTGACGTCCCGCCACTCGACGAACCGGTCCCCGTCGCCCACCCAAAGGCCCCGCGCGAGGACCGGCCGCGGTTGACGCACGTACAGCAGCACGATCAGCGCGATCGCCACCGCGGTGAGATCACCACCCATCGACGGCACGGCCAGCTGCCAGATCAGGCTGGCGATGCCCAGCACCAGCCACGGCCAGGCCTGGGCCAACCGCATCCGCAGCACGAGCGGCGGCTCGTCCGCGGCGGCCAGTCCGAGCGTCTCCACATCGTGGCCGAGGCCGTTCCAGACGCGGGTGAACCGCTCGAGATCGTCGCGAAACGCAGCATCGGCGACCATGCCGCAGGCCCGTGGCGCCGGCAACGTCAGCCAGTCATCGCCGACCTGGACCTGCAGCCGCAGCTGAGAGGCGCGTCCCACCAGGCGCGCGCCTCCCAGCGGCCTGGGCCGGGTTCGGAGCAGCCGCCGGAGCACCAGCCCCTCCGGCCCGACCTCCGCCGACCAGGACAGCCGCCGCCCGAGGACGGTCAGGGAAACGACGACGAGGGCGATCAGGCAGACTGGCCCGTTGCCACGCACCCGGTGCACCAGCAGCCCGAGGATCGCACCCAGGAACACCATCGCGCCAAACCCGGCGGACGGAGTGCATGCCTGACGCCAGCTGAGCCGCAGCCGGACCATCTCCCCCGAGCCGGACATCTGCCGTCAGCCGAGGGTCTGGGAGACGTGAAGATCAGCGATCACGGTGCGGAGGATACCGCTTTTCCCTGGGCAGCCGAAGCGTCAGAGCTCGTCGATCCGCCGCTGCAGATAGCGCCGCTCGGCTTCCGTCGGCGCCAAGGCAAGAGCCTTCTCGTACGCGGCGGCAGCCTCCGTACGGCGGCCGAGCCGGCGCAGCAGGTCGGCCTGCGTCGCTGGCAGCAGGTGATAGCCGTCGAGTGCTCCTGACCGGTCGAGGGCGTCGACCAGCGCGAGTCCCACGGCCGGTCCGTCGGCCACCGCGACGGCGATCGCACGATTGAGCTCGACGAAGGGCGAAGCGGTCAGCTGAGCCAGATCGTCGTAGTACGAGGCGATCCGCGTCCAGTCGGTGTCGTCGACATGTGCGGCGGTGGCATGACAGGCGGCGATCGCCGCCTGCAGCTGGTACGGGCCACCCGGAGCCAAAAGCCTTGTCCCTTCGGCAATCTGATCGCGGTCCCACAGCGATCGATCCTGCTCCTCAAGCGTCACGATGTCCCCGTGGGCGTCGTGCCGGGCCGCCCGGCGGGCGTCCTGCAGCAGCATCAACGCCAGCAGGCCGCGTACCTCCTGGTCCTCGGGCATCAGCTGGGCCAGGATGCGGCCGAGCCTAATTGCCTCGGCCGCGAGATCCCCGCGCTGCGCGGCAGAGTAGCCCTCGTTGAACAACAGGTAGACCACGGCGAGGACGCCACTCGTCCGCCGGGGCAGCAGCTCGGTCGGCGGCACGCGGTAGGGGATGCCGGCCGCCCGGATTCTGCGCTTGGCCCGCACCAACCGCTGGGCCATGGTCGCGGTCGGCGTCAGGAACGCCCGGGCGATCTCCTCAGTGGTCAGGCCCGCGACGGTGCGCAGGGTGAGGGCGACCCGGGCCTCGAGAGCGAGCGCCGGGTGGCAGCAGGTGAAGATCAGCCGAAGCCGGTCATCAGACCAGTCGTCGTCCTCCACGGGAGGCATCTCGGCGATCTCCCTCAGCTTGCCGGCTTCGACAGCGCCGCGGCGCAGGCAGTCCAGAGCCCGGTTGCGTGCGGTCGTGGTCAGCCAAGCACCCGGCCTGCCGGGCACGCCGTCGACCGGCCAGCGCCTCAACGCCTTCTCGTACGCGTCCTGGACGCACTCTTCGGCCAGGTCCCAGTCGCCGGTGAGCCGGATCAGGGTCGCCAGGACTCGGGCCCGCTCCGTTCGGAACGCTCCGGCGACGGCGTCGTCACTCGTCAAGGGGCCAGAACGGCCGGAGCTCCAGGCCGCCGAACTTCGCCACGGGATGCTTGGCGGCGACCTCGATCGCCTCGTCGAGGTCAGCGCAGTCGAGGATGTCGAATCCGCCGATGTACTCCTTGCTTTCCGCGAACGGACCGTCGGAGATCACCACCTCGCCGGCCACCACCCGTACGGTGGTCGCGTCGGCGGCTGGCCGGAGTCGGTCCCCGGTCACCCTGATCCGGCGCCTCTCGACCTCTTCGACCCAGGCGGTCGGGTCGGTGTCGGCCTCCGGCCCCACGACGGCGTCCTCAGGCACGCAGACCAGCATCAGGTACTTCATGTTCTCCTCCTTGTGCGCCCTCTCGGGCGCTGCGGTTCGTGTCCACCAACACGACGAACGGCGGCGGCCGGATTCGACAGCGCCAGCTGCTGCTCACCTGAGCGGACGCAGGCCATTACCAGTTCAAGGCTTCAAGGGACCACCCCGTGGTGTAAAACTGTCACAAAATCTGAGAAGGTGCGGGAGACAGCGGAGAAAGAGCGGCACGTGCCTCAACGGTCAGCTTGCCAGTGTCGGGAGAGGGCTGCCTGATGACCGGCGGCCTGACGACTCGACCGGCCGAGGAGCCACGCGTCACCCCGGCCGAGCCAGCCGACCTCCGGCCGCTGCGTCAGGTGGTCCGCGGGCTGTCCCCGCGATCAGGGCAGGCCTCACGAGATCCGCAGCCCGGGATCACGGCAGCCTTCCGCATCAGCATCCTCGCCCTGGCGCTCGCGCTGCTGCTGGCGTCCCGGCCGTCGCCCTGGGCAGGGCTGTGGCTGCTGCCCCTGGTCGTGACCGAGCTCTGGGTGCGTGGACGGGGTCTCGCCGACGGTCAGCTCGCCGCGCTGGCGTACTGGTGGGTCGCCATCTCGGCACTGGGGGTGTTCTTCACCGGTGGCAGCCACTCGCCCATGCTGCCCGGCATCCTCGTCGGCACGTTCCTTGCCGGACTGGCTTTCGGCATCGACGGCGTGCTCGTGGCGAGCGGGATTGCCTCCGTCCTGCTGCTGACCATGTGGGGGGTCGGCTACGGCCAGCTGTCCGAACCAGCCCAGCAGTACCTCGGGACCTGCGCAGAGTGGGTGCTCCTCGGTGTCTGCGTCGGCCTCGCCGGTCAGTGGATGGGCCGCCGGCAGGCCGGACCCGACGGGGAGGCGGCGGAACGCTACGCCGAGGCGCGTGCGCTGCTCAACCAGCTGCGGTCGGTGACCAGTCGTTTGCCGGGCAGCCTCGACGTGGCGACGACCTGTGAGGTACTGCTCGAGGAGTGCCTGGGCGTCTGCCAGGCGAACGCCGGCGTTGTCCTCGTGCATGCGGGCGGCGGCAACCTCGTGCCCATCACTCTTCGAGGGGCACGCCGAGTGCCATGGCGCAGCCCAGCTGCCGGTCCCGGCCCACTGCAGAGGGCGTGGGAGACCGGGGAGCCGGTGCTGGACGTCCGCAAGCCGGATGCATCCGACACCCCAGCTGACGAAGGCCGGAGGCAAGGCAGCGCGCTCCTGGTCGTACCGATCCACTCACCCGAGGGAATGCTCGGACTCGTCGCGGTGCAGACGTCTGCGTACCAGGAGCTGCCGGCCGACGCCATTGACCGCGTCCAGGCAACCGTGGAGCGCTACGCCGTGCCCTTGGAGACAGCCCAGCTGTTCGAGACCGTCCGGGCTGCCAGCACGGTCGAGGAGCGCAGCAGGCTCGCCCACGACATGCACGACGGCGTGGCCCAGGACCTCGCCTACATCGGCTTCGAGCTGGACCTGCTGCGCACGCAGGCCGCCCGGCTCGACCCCGCTCTTGGCGAGTCGGTGGCCGAGCTCCGCCACCGGACCACGCGCATCATCGCCGACATCCGTGGCTCCATCACCGACCTGCGATCCAGCCGGTCCGTCGAACGAGGCCTGGGGGCGGCACTGACCAGCTTCATCCGCAACGCCGGTGCGACCGGCCACCTCTCCATCCACCTGACGTTGGACGAGAGCGCCTTCCGGATGCCGGCGGCTGTCGAAGTGGAGCTGCTCCGGTTGGCGCAGGAGTTCACGTCACTCGCAAGCAACGAGTCAGACGCTCGCAACCTCTGGGTCACCCTGGTCGTTGAGCCACCGGTCGCCTACCTGCGCCTGGACCACGACGGTGCTGCGGCCAACGTCACGACCAGCTTGACCGGGGCCGGGCACCGGCTCGAGGCTCTCGGCGGGACCCTCACCGTCGTCCGAGTGCAGCCAACGGGGATGTCAGCTGAGGCCATGGTCGGAGGGAGTACGGATGACGATCAGCGTCCTGCTGGTTGACGACCACGATCTGATCCGGGGCGGTCTGCGGCGAGCGTTCGAGGCAGAGCAAGACTTCTCCGTCCTGGACGATGCGAGCACCTGCGCGCAGGCTCTCGCAGCCGTACGCGCCTCCCCGCCGGACGTCATCGTGCTGGATGTGAACCTCCCCGACGGCAGCGGCATGGAGCTCCTGCCTCAGCTTCGCGAGCTGGCCCCGGATATGGGCATCGTCGTGCTCACCATGTACGAGACCGACGATCACCTGTTCAATGCCTTGCACAACGGTGCCTCGGCGTTCGTCGCCAAGGGGTCACCGACATCGGAGCTGTTGTCCGCCGTACGTCACGCTGCCGCATCCCCGCAAACCTTCACCAGCGCCGGTCTTGCCCAGGCCGTACAGCGTCGGATGACCGCCGGCACCGGCATCAAGCTGACCGAGCGCGAGCACGACGTCCTTCAACTTCTCAAGCTCGGTGTGCCGGTCAACGACATTGCGGCACAGCTGTTCATCAGCGCCTCGACGGCCAAGACACATATCTCCAAGCTCTACGAGAAGCTCCAGGCGACAAACCGCACGCAGGCCGTCGTCGAGGCCATGCGACTTGGCCTGTTGAGCGCGGGAGACGCACCCGAGGGCGTCACGAAACCCGGCTAGCAAACCCTCCCTTGCGGTTCGCCTGCCCTACGCCCCAAGATCTGAGGCGGTAGCCGGCATGGAGTCGGTAGGTCCGTGCGAGTGAAGGTTTCCATCATGCGCGTCTCCGTCTTCACTCCTAGTCACGACCCGCGCTTCCTCGAAGACTGCTACCGGTCCTTGGAACGGCAGACGTTCCAGGACTGGGAGTGGATCATCCTGCTGAATGGTGCAGCCACCGACTGGTCAGCGGCGACCCACGACGACCGCGTGCGGGTCGTTCGAGCACCGGCGGGAATTCGGGGGGTGGGGGCGGCGAAGCGGCTGGTCTGCGAGCAGGCGACCGGAGAGATCCTCGTCGAGCTGGACCACGACGACATCCTGGCGCCGTCGTGTCTCGCCAACGTCGTTGCCGCGTTCGATGCCAGTCCAGAAGCCGTCGGTGTCTATTCAGACTTCGCCCAGATCAACGAGGACGGCAGCCCGAACCACAGTCGGTTCAACGAGGCAATGGGTTGGCAGTACACCGACGTCGTGATCGACGGAATCACCTATCTCCGATGCCACGCAATGGCCGCGACAGTGCACAACATGGGCTACATCTGGTACGAGCCGAACCACGTACGGGCCTTCCGCCGTACGTCGTACGAGGCGGTCGGGGGCTACGACGCCTCACGCGAGGTTCTCGACGATCAAGAGCTGATGATGCGCTTGTTCCTGGCCGGCGACTTCGTCCATGTTCCTGAGTGTCTCTACCTCCAGCGAGTGCACTCGGCGAACACCCAGATCGATCCTGCGACGAATGCGTTCATCCAGCAGGAGACGGTGGCCCTGTATCAGAAGCACATCGAGTCAATGGCCCGCGCCTGGTCTCAGCGCCGTGGGCTGGCGGTCATCAGCCTGGTCACTCCGACGCCGGTGTACGCGCACGGCGACGAAGGTCTGGAGCGGGTCACCGTTGATCCCCTGGCACCGACGATCCCGTACGACGAGAGCAGCGTGGGACTGATCAAGGCAGTCGAGCTTCTCCAACGGATCCCGGACCGGGCGGCGCTGTTCAACGAGTGTTTCCGCGTGCTGGTGCACGGCGGGCTCGTCTGCACCGAAACTCCCAGCACTGACGGCCGCGGCGCGTTCCAAGATCCCAGTCACGTGGCGTTCTACAACGAGAACAGCTTCTGGTATCTCACCCAGTCGCAGCTGCGCTCGAGCATCCCGACCCTGGACGCGAGATTCCAGGTCAGCCGCATCCGGACCTATCACCCGACCGCCTGGCACGAACAGGTGCAGGTCCCGTACGTGCAAGCAAACCTCATGGCGGTCAAGGACGGTCCCCGCCTCGGCGGTCCCCTGCTGAGCTGACCGGGCGCCTCCATGAGCTGCCGGGCAGTCGGCCTGCTCGTGCGGCGGCATGGGCAGATCTGACTACAAGGTCTGTCCGGTTGGAGGAGCCGCGTGACCCCGTGGCCGATGGTGTCCGCTTCGCCCGTCACGCACGATGACCGGAATCCGGTGTGGACCGCGGTTAGCGGCCAGGTTCGCGCAACGCGTCTACCGCTATGGGATGCCAAATGTCGAACCACGCAAAGAAGCTGCAGAGACTGCCCGGCTGGAAGACCAAGGCGGCGGTGCTCGCCGCGGGAACCGGCAGCCTCGTCGCCGGCCTGGGCGCTCCCATGTCCGCTCTGGCCGCCGGTACTACAGCGACGAGCAGCACAATCTTCGCGTGTGCTGACAACAAGAACGGCGTTCTGTCTCTGGTCTCCTCCTCGTCATGCCCCAGGGGATCCACGTCCGTCAGCTGGAACCAGGTCGGTCCGCAAGGTCCGCAGGGCGCAGCCGGCCCGCAGGGGGCCAGGGGCGCACAGGGCGCCACGGGCGCTCAGGGTGCGAGGGGGGCACAGGGCGCCACCGGCGCTCAGGGTGCGAGGGGAGCACAAGGCACGACCGGTGCTCAGGGAGCGACGGGGGCCGCCGGCACGAACGGTGCCCAGGGTGCGCAAGGCGCGAAGGGTGACACCGGCACCGCCGGCACGAACGGCGCCCAGGGAGCAGCCGGCGCTCAAGGATCAATCGGGCCCATGGGCCCGCAGGGCGCGGACGGTGCGCAGGGAGCGGCCGGTACGAACGGTGCCCAAGGCGCTGCTGGCACCAATGGCACGAACGGCATCGACGGCGCGCAAGGTGCAACCGGCGCCCAGGGAGCAGCCGGCGCCAATGGCGTCGACGGCGCCCAGGGAGCCCAGGGAACAGACGGCACCAACGGCACCAACGGTGTCGACGGAGCCCAAGGCGCGACCGGCGCTCAAGGATCGATCGGACCGATGGGCCCGCAGGGCGCTGACGGAGCCCAGGGCGCGCAGGGCGCACAGGGAGCCCAGGGAACGGACGGCACCAACGGCACCAACGGTGTCGACGGAGCCCAGGGTGCGCAGGGCGCACAGGGCGCCCAGGGAACAGACGGCACCAACGGCACCAACGGTGTAGACGGAGCCCCAGGCGCCACCGGCGCTCAGGGAGCGCAAGG
>JAWWOL010000348.1:0-2930 GCA_033851695.1 Frankiales bacterium | reverse complement strand
CACAACGTTGGACGGGCAGCACGCCGAACCACTGGGGGGCCGCGTCCTCGGCGCGGCGGATCGCCGCCTCGGCGGAGGTGAGGATCTGGGCCTCGTCGGTGTAGCGCAGCGTGAGGTCCTCGCGCAGGAACCGGAAGACCTCGCGCGGCTCGCGGGTGCCGAAGACGCGTTCGCCGATCTCGGCGTACTCCAGCGCGAGCCGGGCGATCGCGTCCAGGCCGAGCTGGTGGATCTCCCCGGGGGTCCGGGTGGTCGTGGTGTGGTAGGCGACGAGCGCGGCGTACGTGGCTTCGCCGTCGGGCAGCCAGACCAGGCCCGGCTTGTCGGTGGGGCGGGCCTGCGGCAGCACGTCCCGGACGATGGCGTCGCGGTAGGCAGCCATCGCCGGGCGGACCACCTCTGCCAGCAGCCGGGACCGCTCCGCCTCGAACGCCGCGGCGCCTTCCCAGCCCGCGGGTGCGGCCGGCCGGGCCAGCGGGTCGGCTGCGGGGTCGCCGAGGTAGCGCTCGACCTGCTCGACGGTGCGCTGGACCAGGTGGGCCACCGCCGTACGGCCGGCTGCCGTCCCGGCGACGACCCGGTCGGCAGCGGCGCTGAGGTGGGCCGGCACCGCGCGCAGCCGGTCGAGGTAGGCGGCGGCCTGCTCCGGCTCGGACAGCACGATCTGCGGCACGAACGAGAGCAGTCCGCCGACGGGGGCGGTGAAGTAGTCCGTCACGGCGACCTCGACCAGGTCGGCGTCGAGCCGGGCGAGCGCCCCGAGGGCGAAGTCCCGGACGATGTCGACCTCGAGCTGCGCGGCCGCGTCGCTGGGCTGCAAGGCGTCCAGCTCGGTGACCAGGTCGGTGAGCCGCCTGCGCACCACCTGCTGCCCCGCTGCGGACAGGTCGGGCAGCAGGGCGTCGTAGCCGGGGACCCCCAGGAGGGAGGCATCGACCGGGGACTCCAGCAGGAACAGGTGCAGCAGGTCGTCGGAGAGCTCCGCAATCGTGCGCACAGTCGGTCACCTCCTGCCGGCCACCTGGCGCGGCCGGACCCCCCGACCCTAGTGCCCCAGCCGCCGCTCGGCGGCCGAGCGCCAACCGGTGACCCCGACACCGATCACGGCGAGCAGCGCCAGCACGGTCAGCGCCGAGGCGCGGGCGCCGGGCTGGGACCGGAACTCGGTACGGACCGCGCCGTCGGCGGCGACGTCGTACGACACCCGGATCACCGCTCCGATCGGCAGGTCGTCGGTGTCGCCGGTCTGCAACGGCATCAGATGCTGCTGGCCGGCCGCGTCGGCGTACTTGACCGCCGCGGAGTCCTTGGCCGCGCCGTTGTGGACGACCGTGCCCACGGCGGTCGGCCATTGCCGGGTGGTGGAGGCGTAGCGGAAGGCGCTCACCGCCCAGATCGTGAGCACCACCGCGACGACGGCAAGGACCAGGGAGACGCCGAGGAGGCGAAGGCTCTTCGAGGGCACCGGTTCAGCGCAGCCGGACGCCGAGCAGGGCAGCTGCCAGGTCGCGTACGAGCGCGGGCGCGCCGGCGTCCGCACCGCCGCTGGCGATGGCGTCGTCGGCCCAGGCGTCGACGAGCTGCAGCGCGCCGGGGGCGTCGAGGTCGTCGGCGAGGCGGGTGCGTACGGCTTCGAGCAGCTCGACGGCGGAGGGGCCATGGGGCAGCGCGACGGCCTGCTGCCAGCGGCTCAGCCGGTCGATCGCCTGCTCGAGGTGGGCGGGCACGTAGTCCCAGTCGCTGCGGTAGTGGTGCGCCAGCAGGGTGAGCCGGATCGCCGCAGGGTCGACGCCCTCGCGGCGGAGCGCGGAGACGAAGACCAGGTTGCCGCGGGACTTCGACATCTTCTCGCCCTGGTAACCGACCATGCCGGCGTGCACGAAGTGCCGGGCGAACGGGCTGACGCCCGTGGCGACGACCGCCTCCGAGGACGACATCTCGTGGTGCGGGAAGGCGAGGTCGCTGCCGCCGCCCTGGACGTCGATCTGGTGGCCGAGGTGGGCCAGCGCGATGGCCGTGCACTCGACGTGCCAGCCGGGCCGGCCGCGGCCGAACGGCGAGTCCCAGCTCGGGTCGCCGGGGCGCTCGCCGAGCCACAGCAGGCAGTCCAGCGGGTCCTTCTTGCCGGGCCGGTCGGGGTCACCGCCCCGCTCGGCGGACAGCCTGGTCATGGTGACCTGGTCGAGGCCGGCCACCCGGCCGAAATCGGGATCGGCGGAGACCGGGAAGTAGAGGTCACCGTCGACCTCGTAGGCAGCGCCCTTGTCGCGGAGCAGCTCGACCAGCTCGACGATGCCGGGGATCGCCTCGACCGCGCCGACGTAGTGCGCAGGCGGGATCACCTGCAGCGCCGTCATGTCCTCGCGGAACAGCGCGATCTGCTCCTCGGCCAGCTCGCGCCAGTCGACGCCGTCCCGCAGCGCCCGCTCGAGCAGCGGGTCGTCGACGTCGGTGACGTTCTGGACGTAGCTGACCTCGTGCCCGGCGTCCCGCCAGGCCCGGTTGACCAGGTCGAACGCCACGTAGGTGGCGGCGTGGCCGAGATGGGTCGCGTCGTACGGAGTGATGCCGCAGACGTAGATCTTGGCGACCGGGCCAGGGTCGGTCGGGCGCACGCGCCGACTGGCGGTGTCCCACAGAGCCAGCTCGGGGCCGGTGCCGGGGAGCGCGGGGACGACCGGGGCGGTCCAGGACTGCATGTCGACGAGCCTATCCGGCGTCCGGGATCAAAACGGCGGCCAGGGGATCGCCGGCCAGTCCTCGCTGGGCAGCGGGTGCTTGCTCGTGGACAGCAGCCGGAGCAGCGGGTGCTCGACGGCGACCACCTCCGGCTCGCTCAGCAACCCGCGCAACGTGGTCCCCAGCTCACCGCGGAGCCCGTCCAGGAGCTGGCGCAGCACGGCCAGGGCCTCCCCCGGCAGCGGCTGGCC
>JAWWOL010000339.1:0-3060 GCA_033851695.1 Frankiales bacterium | reverse complement strand
CGTCGGCGGCATCTGCATCGGCTGCACGATGCCCGGCTTCCCGGACAAGTTCATGCCCTTCATGGACGAGCCGCCCGGCGGCAAGCTGTCCACGACCGCGGTCGGCACCTACGGCCGCACCATCCGGGCCCTGCGCGAGAGGACCCTCAACACCCTCGACAAGGAACCCAAGTGGCGCAAGCCCGGTCGCGAGCTACTCACCGGGGCGAAGCGCACGTGGTGACCGACCGAGCTTCCTCCACCGACCGCAGGGACGGACCACGATGACGTCGACCATGCCGAGAACGGACACCACGAGCTCCCAGGACCGCGGGCTGGTCGAGATGGCCTGGGACCCGATCACCCGCATCGTCGGCAGTCTCGGCATCTACACGAAGATCGACTTCGCCAACATGACGGTCGCCGAGTGCCACAGCACGTCGTCGATCTTCCGCGGCTACAGCATCTTCATGAAGGGCAAGGACCCGCGCGACGCGCACTTCATCACCAGCCGCATCTGCGGGATCTGCGGCGACAACCACGCCACGTGCTCTTGCTACGCGCAGAACATGGCGTACGGCGTGAAGCCTCCGCCGCTGGGCGAGTGGATCGTCAACCTCGGTGAGGCCGCCGAGTACATGTTCGACCACAACATCTTCCAGGAGAACCTGGTCGGGGTCGACTACTGCGAGCGGATGGTCAAGGAGACCAACCCGGGCGTGCTGGCCAAGGCCGAGAACACCCGCTCCCCGAACGAGGACGCGCACGGCTACAAGACGATCGCCGACATCATGCGGGCACTCAACCCGTTCACCGGCGAGTTCTACCGCGAGGCCCTGCAGGTCAGCCGGTGGACCCGGGAGATGTTCTGCCTGATGGAGGGCCGCCACGTCCACCCGTCGACGCTCTACCCCGGCGGCGTCGGCACGGTCGCGACGATCCAGCTGATGACCGACTACATCACCCGGCTGATGCGCTACGTCGAGTTCATGAAGAAGGTCGTGCCGATGCACGACGACCTGTTCGACTTCTTCTACGAGGCGCTGCCCGGCTACGAGAAGGTCGGCCTGCGCCGAACCCTGCTCGGCTGCTGGGGCTCGTTCCAGGACCCCGACCACTGCAACTTCGCCTACAAGGACATGGAGAACTGGGGCAACCACATGTTCGTGACGCCGGGCGTCGTCGTCGACGGCAAGCTCGTCACGCACAGCCTGGTCGACATCAACCTCGGCATCCGGATCCTGCTCGGCAGCTCGTACTACGACGACTGGACCGACCAGGAGATGTTCGTCACGAAGGACCCGCTCGGCAACCCGGTCGACCGACGCCACCCGTGGAACCAGCACACCAACCCCAAGCCGCAGAAGCGCGACCTGGACGACAAGTACAGCTGGGTCATGTCACCGCGCTGGTACGACGGCAAGGACCACCTCGCCCTCGACACCGGCGGCGGCCCGCTGGCGCGCCTGTGGTCGACCGCCCTGGCCGGCCTGGTCGACATCGGGTTCGTCAAGGCGACCGGCACCAGCGTGCAGATCAACCTCCCGAAGACCGCGCTCAAGGGTCCGGTCAGCTTCGAGTGGAAGATCCCGCAGTGGAGCAACACGATCGAGCGCAACCGGGCCCGCACCTACTTCCAGGCGTACGCCGCGGCGTGCGCGCTGCACTTCGCCGAGAAGGCGCTGGAGGAGATCCGGGCCGGGCGCACCAAGACCTGGGAGTCCTTCGAGGTGCCCGACGAGGGCATCGGCTGCGGCTTCACCGAAGCGGTGCGCGGCGTGCTGTCGCACCACATGGTGATCCGCGACGGCAAGATCGCCAACTACCACCCGTACCCGCCGACGCCGTGGAACGCCAACCCGCGCGACTCGTACGGCACGCCCGGCCCCTACGAGGACGCGGTACAGGGCCAACCGATCTTCGAGGAGAACGACCGGGAACACTTCAAGGGCATCGACATCATGCGTACGGTGCGCAGCTTCGACCCGTGCCTGCCCTGTGGCGTGCACATGTACCTCGGCGAGGGTAAGAAGCTGGAGCTGCTGCACTCCCCCACCCAGTCCGCGGGAACCGAGTGATCGTGGCCGAACAGGACTGGCGGGCGGCCGGAGAGCGCATCGACACCCTGATCGCCGCCAGCGCGTCCGGCGGCGCCGTCGCCCGCGAGCGTGCCGAGGAACTGGTCCGGCTGGTCGCCGACCTCTACGGCGCCGGTCTGGAGCGGCTGCTCGACCTGGTGCACGAGCACGGCCCGTTGACCGACGAGGCGCTCGACGCGCTGGCCGCCGACGACCTGGTGGCCAGCCTGCTCCTCGTCCATGGCCTGCATCCGCACGGGGTGGCAGCCCGGATCGAGGCGGCCCTCGCGGGGGTGCGGCCCTACCTGGGTTCGCACGGCGGTGACGTCGAACTGCTCGGCGTCACCGACGACGGGGTGGTGCGCCTGCGGATGCTGGGCAGCTGCGACGGCTGCCCGTCGTCGTCGGTGACGTTGAAGCTCGCTGTCGAGGACGCGATCCTGGCCGCCGCGCCGGAGATCACCACGATCGAGGTCGAGGAGCCGACCGCCGCCGCCGGCCCGGTGATCCCGGTCGCGTCGCTGTTCTCGCGGGTCGGCGTGGACCGGGGCGGGTCCTGGCTGCCCATACCCGAACTGGCCGCGCTCGCGCCGGGCGGCGTGACCCGCGTCGAGGCCGGCGACACGGCCATCCTGGGCTGCCGGATCGGCACCGACACGTTCGCGTTCGCCGACCGCTGCGCCCGCTGTGACACCTCGCTGGCCGGTGGCACGCTCACCCGCCGGCTCGGCGGTACCGCCGGCGACGCGTTGCTGTGCTGCCCGAACTGCCACGCCCACTACGACGTACGGCGCGCCGGCGGGTGCGCCGACGCCGGCCAGGAACACCTCCATCTGCAGCCGTTTCCGCTGCTCGCCGACGGCCCGACCGTCTCGGTCGCCATACCCGCACCGGTCGCGCCATGACCGGCCGGCCCGGTCCGCCGTTGGCGGCGCTGCGC
This sequence comes from Frankiales bacterium, assembly GCA_033851695.1. Lineage (GTDB taxonomy): Bacteria > Actinomycetota > Actinomycetes > JAWWOL01 > JAWWOL01 > JAWWOL01. Next base: position 63 of record JAWWOL010000339.1, on the reverse strand, counting down.
CGGGCCACCCGGACCCGGCCGACCGTGGTCGCGGGGGAGCGGTGCGAGTTGTGCGCCGCGCCG
>JAWWOL010000305.1:0-6201 GCA_033851695.1 Frankiales bacterium | reverse complement strand
CCGAGGGCCGTCAGCAGCTTCTTGATGAGGTAGTTCTCCTCGTTGTCGAGCGTCGCGCCGCCGAGGTGCGCGATTCCCATCGTCCTGCGCACCCGCTGGCCGTCCTCGGTGTCCCAGGCGAAGGTCTCTGCCCGGGTCTTCAGCACCCGCTCGGCGACCATGTCCATCGCGGTCTCGAGGTTGATCGGCTCCCACTCGGTCCCGTACGGCCTGCGGTAGAGCGCCTGGTGCCCGCGGGCCTCGCCGGTCGTCAGCTGCAGGCTGGCAGATCCCTTGGGGCACAGGCGACCGCGGCTGATCGGGCTGTCGGGGTCGCCCTCGATCTGGATGACCTTGTCGTCCTTGACGTAGACGTTCTGGCCGCACCCGACTGCGCAGTAGGGGCAGATGGACTTCACGACCCGGTCGGCCTCGGTGGTGCGGCTGGTCAGGTTGTCGCTGACCTTGGACTTGGCCGCGGCTCCGCGGCCCAGCGGGTCGCCCCCGCTCAGACCGGTCAGCTGGCGGTAGACCGGCCAGCCCTCGAGGAAGGTCTTGACGCCCATCTCAGTGCGCCAGCTCTCGCGCGGCCCGCCCACGTACCCACTCCCGGACCTCCGGTATCACCGTCGGGTTGACGTGCGGCGGGTTGGAGAGGTCCTGCGTACTCCCCGCCAGCACGCCCGGTCGCACCCGTTCCTCGGGGGCGAGGGCCATCGAGCCGTCGGCCGGCAGCCCGGTCGCGATCATGTAGGCCTGACCGGCGGGGATGCCCAGCGAAGCAGCCACCTCGTCGTACGAGGCTCCGCCCTCTACCAGCCCCAGCACCTGCGCACGCGTCACCACGGCAACCTCCTCAGCACCATCAGCGGCGCCGTACCCGGCGACGCGACGGTCACTCCTGGGATCATGGACCCGTGCCCGGAGACCTGGAAGTCCACCGCTCGCTCGTGATCCCCGAGCACGAGCTCGGCTGGCGTTTCTCCCGGTCCTCGGGCCCCGGCGGCCAGGGGGTCAACACCACGGACAGCAGGGTCGAGCTGTCGTACGACCTGGCGCGGTCGACGGCGATCGGACCGGTGCACCGGGCGCGGGCGCTGGAGCGGCTGGCGAGCCGCCTGGTCGACGGTGTCCTCACGGTGAGCGCCAGCGAGCACCGGTCCCAGCTGCGCAACCGCGAGGCGGCCGAGGCCCGGCTGGCCGCACTGCTGCGGGACGCGATCGCGCCGCCGCCGGCGACCCGGAGGCCGACCAGGCCGTCCGCCGGGGCCAAGCAGCGGCGGATCGACGCCAAGAAGCAGCGGGGGCAGACCAAGGCGAACCGGCAGCGCCCGGACTACTGAGGCTTCGGGTCCTCGTCCGGCGGCTGAGGCTGGGCCTCGGGCGAGGCAGGCGGCGGCGGCCCGAAGCTGGCCGGCAGCCGCTTGATCCGGCCGCTCATCGAGCGGAACAGGAAGATGCAGCCGACCAGCAGCACCAGGAAGACGACCAGGCCGAGGCCGGCGCCGGGACCGTTGCTGTCGTCGGCGAGCACACGGCCGGCCAGGATGAGATGCACGGGACCAGCGTAGGTCACTCGCTGACCACGGCCGACTCCCGTACGCCGGCGAACAGGTCGTCCTCAGGAACGGTCGAGGAGGTCAGGTTGCGGGCGAGCTGGTAGTCCTCGGTCGGCCAGGCACGTCGCTGGATCTCGAGCGGGCACTTGAACCAGAAGCTCTCCGGGTCGATCTGGGTCGCGTGGGCGATGAGCGCGCGGTCGCGCACCTCGAAGTAGTCGTCGCAGCGCACCCGCGTGGTGATCTTGCCGACGTCCTCGGGCTGGTCCTCCCAGCGGTCGAGCCACTCCTTGTAGTGCGACTCGAGGCCGGCCTCCTCCATGGCGTTGTGCAACGCCAGCAGCCGGGCCTTGTGGAAGGTCTCGAAGTAGTAGAGCTTCAGCGGCTGCCAGGGCTCACCGGCGTCGGGGTAGCGGGTCGGGTCGCCCGCAGCCTCGAACGCGATCATCGAGATGTCGTGGGTCCGGATGTGGTCCGGGTGCGGGTAGCCGCCCTGCTCGTCGTAGGTGAGCATCACGTGCGGCCGCTCGCGACGGACCCACTCCACCAGCCGTTCGGCGGAGACCTCGGGGTCCATCACCCCGAAGCAGTCCTCCGGCAGCGGCTCCCAGGGCTTCCAGTTCTCGGGCAGCCCCGAGTCGACGTAGCCCAGCCAGTCCTGCCGGATGCCGAGGATCTCGCGGGCCCTGTCCATCTCGGCCCGGCGGATCGCCGGCAGGTCGGCCAGCACCTCCGGCCGGTCCATCGCCGGGTTGAGGATCGAGCCGCGCTCACCGCCGGTGCAGGTGACGACGACCACGTCGACGCCCTCCGCCACGTAGCGCGCCATGGTGGCAGCGCCCTTGCTCGACTCGTCGTCGGGGTGCGCGTGCACCGCCATCAGCCGCAGCCGGGACGGCGACGATTCGGGCTCGTTGGTCCGCTCGGGCATGCTGGCTCCTGGACGGTACGGCTCCCCGCCGCGGGACCGGCGGGACGAAGGAGTCACCATTGTCCCAGGTGCGCCCCCACGGAAGAAACGAGAAACGTTGACCACGAACGAGCTCGAGGCTCGGTACGGGCGCCGGCGGGGGCTCTCGCAGACGCAGCACTACGCGCTGATCGCGGTGGCGCTGGTGCTGGGCACGCTGGCCGCGTACATCGTCTTCCGCAACAGCGAGCAGCAGGTCCAGGGCGTCGAGGTCGACCACCAGGTCGTCAGCTCCACCCAGGTCCTGGTCGGCTACGAGGTGCACAAGCCGGCCTCGATGACCGTGACCTGCGTCATCCGCGCCCGGAACGAGGCCGGCGCCGAGGTCGGCCGGCACGTGATCACGCTGTCCGAGCACAAGTCGGTCGTCAGCGGGACCTACCCGCTGGTGACCAGCGAACGGGCGGTCACCGGCGAGGTCCAGGACTGCGCGGCGGCGCCCACGCCGCCCTGATCCGCGACGCCTACGGGGATTGCGCGTTAGCCTGACCAGATCAGCCCTCCGCTTGCAGCTACTTCTGAGGAGTCTTCGGTGACCGAGACCAGCGATGCCAAGGTCGTCTGGTTGACCCAGGAGCAGCACGACGTGCTCCAGGCCGAGCTGGACGAGCTGTCGGGGCCGGGCCGCAAGGAGATCACCCGGCGGATCGAGCTGGCCCGCGCCGAGGGCGACCTCAAGGAGAACGGCGGCTACCACGCCGCCCGCGAGGAGCAGGGCAAGGCCGAGGCGCGCATCCGCCAGCTGATCCAGATGCTCCGCAACGCCAAGGTCGGCGAGGCTCCCGAGGCCGGCGTGGCCGGCCCTGGCATGGTGATCTCCCTGCGCTGGCCGGGCGACGACGAGGTCGAGAAGGTGCTCATCGGCGCCCGCGAGCACGGCATCGAGGGCGTCGAGATCTACTCGGCCAACTCCCCGCTCGGCAAGGCGGTCACCGGTCGCAAGCCGGGCGAGACCGTGGTCTACGCGGCGCCGAACGGCCGGGAGATGCGGGTCGAGCTGCTCGCCGTGGAGCCGTACAAGCGCTAGCTCGGAGGTCGCCATGCACGACACCCACCCGCTCCCGGGGACCGACGTCCTGGCGGCCGGCCTGCGCGTGCACGTCGTACGCCACGGTGCGGCCACGCACGCCCAGCCCGGCCTCCCGCTGGTCCTGCTGCACGGCCTGCCGACGTCGTCCTATCTCTGGCACGACGTGATGCGGGACCTCGAGCGCTCCCACCCGATGGTGGCCCCCGACCTGCTCGGCTTCGGCCGCTCGGAGCGGCCGGCCCGGCGTGAGCGCTACGCCCTCGAGGCCCAGGCCCGGCTGATGCTCCTGGTCCTCGACGAGCTCGGTCTCGACCGCGTCGTGCTGGTCGGCCACGACCTCGGTGGCACGGTGGCCGTGCACATGACGGCGCTGGCCCCTGAGCGAGTCGCCGGTCTCGTGCTCTGCCACAGCCCGCTGCATCCCGAGACGTGGCCGAGCCAGCCGGTGCTGCCGCTCATGGTGCCGGGGTTGCGGCACGCCTACGTCCGGGTGCTCCAGCAGTTCCCGCAGCTGGCCGGCCGGCTGATCGCCAAGGCGATGCACGCCGAGTGCGAGCCCGCGGAGCTCCGGCACTACGTCAACCCGCTGCTCGGGTCGGAGGGCGGCCGCGGGCTGCTCGACTTCGTCAACGCGATCGACCTCGAGGCCGCGGCGCTGGCCTGGCAGGAGGTCCGCACGATCGCCCCGCCACTGCTGGTGCTCTGGGGCGAGGACAACCACCTGCTCTCGCCCGCGTACGGACGCCGGCTGGCGCTGGACGTGCCGGGTGCCGCCTGGGTGCCGGTCGGCGGCGGCTCCCAGCTGCTGCCGCAGGACCGGCCGGAGCGGGTCGCCGAGGAGATCGCCGCCTTCGTGGCCGAGCTGACCCCGGCCGTGGTCGACCTCTCGGCCGACGCCCCGGCCTGAACGCTCAGCCGGCCTGCCCGTCGGCGTCGCCGTGGAGCACCAGGGCCGCCGCGCCGACCAGGGCAGCGTGCCTGCCGCAGCCGGACTGCAGCACCTCGAGCCGCTTCCCGTACGGGACCCGGAGGTGCCGCTCGACGGCCCGTCGCATCGGCCCGAACAAGATCTCGCCGGAGTCGGCCAGGCCCCCGCCGACGACGACCAGGTCGAGGTCGAGCAGCGCGGCAACGGACGAGATCGCAATACCGACAGCGGTTCCGGCCAGCGCCAAGCCAGCGGAGGCGACAGTGTCCCCGGCGCGGGCAGAGGCGGCGAGCTCGGCCCCTCCCGCGGAGGCGCCTGCAACCCAGCCGTGGTCGCGGGCCCAGGCGACGACCGCGGGACCACCGGCGACCGCCTCGAGGCAACCGATGCCGCCGCAGCTGCAGACCGGCCCGACCGGGTCGACCACGACGTGGCCGATGTGGCCGGCGTTGCCGGTGCCCCCGTCGACCAGCCGGCCGCCGAGGACCAGACCGCCCTCGACGCCGGCCGACACGATCACGCCGAGCAGGTTGGCCGACCGCCGGCCGGCTCCCACCCAGTGCTCCGCGGCGGTGAAGCACTGCGCCTCGCGGTGGACCCGTACGGGCAGGCCCGGGTAGCGCTGTTGCAGCCGCTCGCGCAGCGGGAAGTCCACCCAGTCGGGCAGACCGAGCGGTGTGACCGCACCCGTCGGCCGGTCGACCGAGCCGGTGCAGCTGACACCGATCCCCTGCAGCGCAGCCAGTCCCCCGACGGCATCGACGGCATGGACCGAGTCGACGAGGGAGGTCAACGTCTCGAACACGGACTCGGCGCCCACGCCTCGAGGTGCTGCGGTCCACCTGTGGACGGTCACCCCGCCGCCCGGCTCGGCCAGCCCGGCGGTGACGCCCTGCCCGCCGACGTGGATCACCAGCACGGTCATCGCGGCTCGCCGAAGGCAAGGACGGCGGCAGAGAACCCGTGCAGGTGGTTGCGCCCTGCGACCGGCCCGATCTCACCGGTGGCGAAGAATCCGGCGACAGCGGTGGTTTCCAGGGCCCGTCGGACGGCTCCCACGTCGTGGCCGGCGCTGTTGAACAACCGGCTGCCCCGGCCGCTGCACGAGACCAGCAGCACACCCTCGATGCTGGCCAGGCCGCACTCCTGGCGGAACGCCTTGAGCATCTGGTCGAGGTCGTCGGCAGCGGTCTCGGCGTCCCGGACCTGGAAGCGTACGGTGCGGCCGACGGGGACGAGATCGCCTACCAGTACGGCTTTCCTGTCGCGGTCGACGCCCAGGACGCTGCGGATCAGGAACGCGCCACGCTCGTGCTCGTCGGCGTACTCGTCCATGGCGACGCCGAACTGGAGCCCCGCGCTGACCAGGGCCTGGTCCTCCGGGTCCAGCGCGGCCACGATCTGCTCGAGCCGCTCCAAGGCGTTGGTGCCGGCCAGCTCGAGGATGGCGTTGCCGTCGGAGCGGGTGACCACCATGGTCGGCCCGATCGGGCGGCAGCCCTGGCTGACGAGCGCGCGCACGGTGACCGGGCCTTCGAGGACGACTCCCACAGCGCCGCGGTCGGCGACCCGGTCGTCGAGCAGCAGCCGGGTCGACCCCGGACCGCGGGCGCCCGAGGCCATGCCACCCACCATCGGCACGTTGCCGATGAGGTCGTTCGCCTGCTCGACGAAGCCGTCGACCGGGAAGGAGTAGGGATCGGCGAGCAGGATCGTGGCGGCGTCGTCGGGACGC
>JAWWOL010000296.1:0-3912 GCA_033851695.1 Frankiales bacterium | reverse complement strand
TGTAGGACACGGTGAGACCCGTTGGTCGCAGCACCAGGGCCCGCAGTCCGTCCGAGCCGGCCAAGCTGCCGACCAGGAAGTCCGGCAGGATGGTCGACCCGTGCCGGGCCAGCGCGGTGTCGTCGGGAGGCCCCGCGGACAGCCAGGACGTGACGGCGAGCAGCGGCGCGGTGAGCGCAAGGAGGGCGACAGCCGCTGCCACGGGCTGTCGCAGGCCGAACGATGCCGAGGCGAGGCGCGGAAGCGCGCCGTCAGCGGCCAGCGCGGCGGCCATCACCAACCCGGCGCCGACGAGGCCGGCCGAAGCCCCCGGCCAGCCGAGGGCCCGTACGCCGTCTGCGGTCGCCGTCGTGTGGCTGATGACGCTGCCCGTGACCAGCCCGGCGGCGACCAGGGCCCATGCGCACAGGCCGGTCAGCACCCGGTCGCGCCGGATCAACACGCTCAACGCCGCGACCAGCAGACCGACCGTCAGCCACCAGGCCGGGACGCCGGTGCCACCCGGCCAGGCGAGGAGCAGGTCGGACGGGCGCGGGTGCGGGAGGTCGAGCCCGGGCGCGACCCGCCCGGTGCCCAGCACCAGCAGACCCGGCTGCGACCACACCCGGCCGGTCCACGGGACGAGCAGGACCACGGGGACCAGCAGCACGATCAGACCGGCCAGCACGAGGCGCACGGCGTGGGCAGGGCGGCGCACGGCGCTGAGGACGGCTACGGCGAGCACCGCGAGGGCGGCGCCCGGCAGCAGGTCGGGCGCGAAGGCCACCGCGACGGCGAGCAGGAGCCCGGCCCACCAGGCGTAGCGCCAGCCGCCCCGCTGGGTGGCGGCCATGAAGCACCTGGCGACGGCCCGGATGACCAGGGGCAGCAGGACGAAGGCGACTCCGACCCCCAGCCGGCCACCCACGATCGCCTCGACGCCGACCGGGAGCAGCGCGTAGGTCAGCGCGGCGTAGGCGCGCACGGCGCGGGAGCGGAGCTGTCCCCGCATCGCGACGTAAGCGGCCAGCCCGGCCAGCGGCACACAGCCGAGCAGCAGGACGTCGACCGCGAACCAGACCTTGCCCAGGAACAGCATCGAGACCAGGGCGAGGACCGGGAGGTAGGGCGGTGCGTCGGCGGTGCTGCCGACGCCCACGGGGTGGAAGCCCGCGAGGTAGGTGTGCCACAGGTCGGAGGCGCCCGCGGGCGGAGGCAGCAGCCGGCCCCCGGACAGGACACCGTGCACTCCGAGCAGGTGCCGCTCGGCGATCAGGGAGACCACGGTCAGTCCGGCGAAGAGCAGCAGCCCCGGGGCGAGGAGCACGGCGCGCCAGTCGATGCCAGAGGTCGGCAGGTCGTCGTCATCGTCGGAGGAGCTCGGGCCGGTCTCGAGTGCCTGCGCGACCGGGGCGACGTAGAGGCCGCGGTTGCTCCGGCCCGCGGTCAGCCAGTCCCCGATGTGCTCACTGATCGCGCGCAGCCGGGCTCCCGGCCTGGCCATCATCGGTCGGAGCGAGCGCCGGGGGACGACGACCAGCGGCGCCCTCGCTCTGCGCGCTGTGAACAGGGCGCCGGTGCTGCGTACGAGGCGCACGTAGGCTGCCAGCTCGTCGATGGCCAGCAGCGGGCGCCGGGTGAGCAGGAACAGCAACACCCGCAGCACGGTCGCCAAGGCGAGCCGGGGCAGTCCGAGGGCGAGGGCGAGTGGCGAGGCGTTGGCGAGCACGGTGAACATCGCGTTGCGCCGGTCGACCCGCCGGGGGAAGTCCCGGGTGGCCGCCAGGCGGCGGTGACCGGCCGCAGCGGCCTGGGCGTGGTGGACCACGGCGTCGGTGACGACCTCGACCCGGTAACCGGCGAGGTTGGCCCGCCAGCCGAAGTCGAGGTCGTCGCGGAACAACGGCAACCGCGGGTCGAAGCCGCCGAGGGCGTCCCACACGTCGCGCCGGACCAGCATCCCGGCACTGCCGACCGCCAGCACATCGCGTACGCCGTCGTGCTGGCCCTGGTCGACCTCGCGCCGGTCCAGGCCGGTGTGCCGGTGGCCGGCCCCGTCCGTGGTCAGGCCCACCTCGAGGAGCAGTCGTGGCTGGTCCCAGCCGCGGGCCTTGGCACCGAGCACGGCGGCGTCCGGCGACTGCTCCGCCCGGGCCAGCAACGCCTCGAGGCAGTGCGGCTCGGGGGCGCAGTCGTCGTGCAGGATCCAGACCCACTCGACCGGGTCGCCGTCGCCTGCCCTGGGCCCGTTCGGCGGCATCGGGGCGCCGTTGTAGGCCTCGAGGCCGAGCGCGATCGCCGCGCCGAACCCGGTCGTCCGCTCGGCCGGCACGATGCGGCTCGCGCCGAGGCCGGCGGCGAGGATCCGCACGCTGGCGTCGTGGCTGCCGGTGTCGACGGCCACCGCCCGCTGGGCCGGCCTGGTCTGCGCCTCGAGCGCGGCGAGACTGCGCCGCAACCACCGCTCACCGTCGTGGGAGACGAGTACAGCGGTGACCAGGTGGCGCGGAAACGCTGGGCGCACGCTACGAGAAGGCATCCGGTCCGGGGGGTGGGAGGGTCAACGGCTAGGGCTGCGAGACTACGCGACCGCCCTGAGCCTCCCCGAACCGTGTCTGCCGCCGACCGGCGCGTCGGCAGGTCAGCCGGCGAGTCTCTTGAGCCGGCGCCGCTCGCGCTCGGACAGTCCGCCCCAGATGCCGAAGCGCTCGTCGTTGGCGAGTGCGTACTCGAGGCAGTCGTCCTTGACGTCACACGAGATGCAGATGCGCTTTGCCTCCCTGGTCGACCCGCCCTTCTCCGGGAAGAAGGACTCCGGATCGGTCTGGGCGCACAGCGCACGCTCCTGCCAGGACATCTCCTCGGTCATCGGATCGACCAGTACATCCAGAGCAATGTGCTCGCTCACAGCGCCTCCTACGACCCTCACGCTCGCACCGGCTCGCGGCCGGCAGATGCGCGATGTGCTGTGTCACGTGACCGCCGCGGGTGCGACGGCCGTGGACCCAGATAATGACACGAGTGAAATTACACGCGCGTTGGTCCCCGTCCGTCAACCGGTTCGGTGGTATTCACCCTGAAGATTCTTCTGTGAGGGGCCTCCTGCAGCGTGGCGGGCACCGCCTGAGGCCTCCGAGCGCGAGGAGTCGGGACGAGAAGATCTCCCGCTCCGAGGGCCTCCGCCGGGGGTCGATAGGGTTGCCGGCATGGCCGACCAGCCCGAGTCCCCGCGCCGGATCGCCGTCCTGGCGGGCGGCGTCGGCGGCGCGCGCTACCTCCGCGGGGTGCTGGCCGCCCTGCCGGAGGCGCAGGTGACGGTCGTCGGCAACACCGGCGACGACCTGACCATGTTCGGGCTGCGGATCTGCCCCGACCTCGACACGGTGATGTACACCCTCGGCGGTGGCAGCAACGAGGGGCAGGGCTGGGGCAGGGCCGACGAGACCTGGTCGGTCAAGGAGGAACTGGCTGCCTATGGTGCCGAGCCGACGTGGTTCGGCCTGGGAGACCGTGACTTCGCCACGCACATCCTCCGGACGCAGATGCTCGATGCCGGCTACCCGCTCTCCGAGGTGACGGCCGCGCTGTGCCGGCGCTGGCAGCTCGGCCTGACGCTGCTGCCGATGAGCGACCAGCGGGTCGAGACTCACGTCCTGGTCGAGGACGACGACGGCCGCCGGGCGATCCACTTCCAGGAGTGGTGGGTCGGCCTGCACGCCGCAGCTCCGGCTCTGGAGTTCCTCAACGTGGGGGCGGAGGACGCCACCCCTGGCCCCGGCGTCCGCGAGGCGATCCGCGACGCCGACGTGGTGCTGCTGCCGCCGTCCAACCCGGTGGTCAGCATCGGCTCGATCCTTTCCGTGCCAGGCATTTCCGACGCGCTTCAAGCGACAGCCGCGCCCGTCGTCGGCTGCTCCCCGATCATCGGGACGG
>JAWWOL010000282.1:0-3125 GCA_033851695.1 Frankiales bacterium | reverse complement strand
CCGGACCAGCGGGATTGCGCCCCGGATGGCCGGGTGACAGCGAGCGCGATGATGGCCGGTGTCGTGGAACGGGCACCCAGTTCAGCCAGGTCAGGGTGCCGTTGATGGTGGCCCTGGCTCTCCCGACGCTGAGGCTCACGTCGGTCAGCTGCCGACAGGACGGCGTGCCGCGGCGGACCCGGCCGGCTGGGGCCTGCGAGAACGCAGATGGTGCCGCCAGATGAGCAGCACAGCTGCACCGAAGGCCGCCCCTTCCAGGCCGAGCTCGATGAACAGTGCGCGGGAGCTCGACCGGGGCGGCAACCAGGTGAGCGTCCCCACGACGAGGGTCGGCGTCCGACCAACGGTCAGGGTCACCGTCCAGGTCTTCAGCAGGTGGCTGTGGCCCGGATCGGCCAGCGCGCTGGGCGGATTGCCACTGCCGAGCCAGTAGAGCCGATAGTCGTACCAGACGACGGTCTTCTCGGCAGAGACGTGCCGCCACGTCGGGGGCTGTGAAGCGGCTGAGTAGTCGGGAGCTCCGCCCAGGGGTCGGTTGCGATTGAACCAGGCACTGGGTGACCGCTCGTTCTCGTCGACCCCGGCGGGGCCCACTCGCAGATAGTCCTCGCCGCCATACCCCTTGACGATCAAGGGCTCGCTACCGGTGTACGTGACCTGAAGCCCTTGGCCGTCCGCTGTGCAGGTCACGGCCAGGTGCGGATCGGGCGGCGACACCGACGTGACAGCCGCCCGGTACCGCCCAGCACTGGAGCCGGGGAGCGAATGCGCCCTGGCCGACCGGGGGGAGACGAACAACACGGCGCCGCAACACACCACGGTGACCGTCACCGTCCCGACCAGGCGAGGCAACCAGTGAAGGCGTGCGTTCATGTCCGGCGGCTCCCCACCCCAGGGCAGCGGTGCTCCGGAGCGGCGCCGGCCCACCTGTCCGGCCATAGTGTGGCGGCTAGCGCCAGGTTCGACCAGCCCGTGGGTTGCCCGTCAGCAGCTGGCCAGAAGAACCAGGTCCGGTTCGCCCCGGGGGGCGTTGGCGGACGGGACGGTCAACGTCTCGACGTCGGCGAACACGCCGGCCAGCCGATCGGCGAAAGCCGGCGAGGCGGTCGCGCTCCAGAAGGCGGCCAGCCCGTGCGGCGCCAGCAGCGAGCGCAGCAGCTCGAGCCCGGCGGTGGTGTACAGCGCGGCGTTGCCTTCGCTGACCAGCCAGTCCGGGCCGTTGTCGGTGTCGAGGCAGGCGACGTCGATCGCGGTCTCGGACGGCGTGCGCAGCCAGTCGACCAGGTCGGCACAGATCACCGTCGTGCGCGGGTCGTCCAGGCCGCCGGCGGAGTACGGCGCCAGCCACGAGCGGTGCCAGCCGATGAGGACCGGTTCGCGCTCGACCACGATGACCCGCTCGATCCGGAGGTCGGCCAGCGCCTCGACGAGGGAGAAACCGACGCCCAGCCCGCCGACCAGCAGTGTGCGCGGCGCGTCGTGCCGGTCCAGCGCAGCCCGGACCAGGAGCCGTTCGGAGGCGCCGCCGCGGGTGTCCATCAAGAACACGCCGTTGCTGATCACCTCCAGGTGATCACCGTCGCCGCGCAGCACCAGCTCACCGCGCGGCGTATCCGCGCGGTCCAGGACCCTCAGCGGGTCCGGGCCCATGCTGTCGCGGTCAGCCGCTGACCCGGACCGCGCCGACGTAGTCGCTGCGGAACGCGTTGCTGACCTGGACGCTCGCCCCGGAGTGCGGCGACTCGATCATGTTCCCGTTGCCGACGTAGATGCCGACGTGGTGGATCGGAGACCCGAAGAAGACCAGGTCTCCGGGACGCAGGCTGCCCCGGTCGACGTGCCGGCCGGAGTTGAACTGGGCGGCCGAGCTGTGCGGCAGGTAGATGCCGGCCTTCGCGTAGACGTACATCGTCAGGCCGGAGCAGTCGAAGTGGTCAGGGCCCGAGCCTGCCCAGACGTAGGACTTGCCGAGCTCCTTGTAGGCCCAGCTGACGGCGGTGGCGGCGGCGCTGCTGCCGGAGCTGGAGCCACTGCCGCCGACGCTGCCGGAGGCACTGCCGGAACCACCGCTGGAACCACCGCTGCTGCTCGACCCGCCGCTCGAGCTGGAGCCACCGCTGGAACCAACCGAGCCCGAGGTGCTGCTGTTGCCCGACCCGGACGAGGTGTCCGCTGGCTTCACGTTGTTGGTGGTGGTGGCCTGCTGCTGGGTGAACGCCTGGGCGGCCCGCTGATGAGCGGCGCGCTGCACCTCGAGCGCCTTCTCGGCCTTGACCGCTGCGGCCTGGGCCGCGCGGGCGCGGGCGGCATCGGCGGCTCGCTTCTGCGCGATCGCCTTGGCCAGCGCGATGGCCGCCAGGCGGATCTCTTCCTTCTGCTGGGCGACCAGCGTGTCGAGGACCTTGCCCTCCTGGGCAGCCGAGGCCTGGACCTGCGCCTTGTCGCGGGCCAGCTCGGCGACGACGGCCTTGGCAGCGGCAACCGCCTGGGCGGCGGCGCGCGCGGTGGTGGCCGCGTCCTGCTGAGCGGCGTGCACCGAGCCGAGGATGCTGACGTCGTTGCGGGACAGGGAGTCGACCATCGCGGCCCGGTCGACGAAACCGGCGGGGTCGGAGCTCTGGTAGAGCATCGTGGTGTCGCCCGTGGCGCCCTGTGAGTAGGCCAGCGTCGCGATGGCGGCGACCGACTGGTTGGCCTTGACCAGGCGCGCGGCGGACGCTGCGGCCTTGGCCTGCATCTGGGCGGCTTTGCGGTTGGCGGCGGCCAGCTTGATCTGGCCGGCGTCATAGGCCTCGGCGGCGACCTCGGACTGGTTCTGCAGCTTGGCCAGCTGGGCCTTGGCCGAGGTGATCTTGGTCGAGATGTCCGCGCTAGCGCTGTTCGCCAAGGGAGCGAACACCATGCCAGCTGCGATTGTCGACAAAGCGAGAGGCGCGATAAGGACACGAGTCAGTCGTGGACGGACCACAGACAGAGACTCCTTCTTCCACAGTCCGCCTACCGGGTTAGCTGACGGGCTCGGGCGGGAAGATGCGCCCTACAGTTCGCGAACAGCACGAACCGATTCGCCCCTGGGAAACTGGTTCCCCGGTTCCGTGAGGATTCGGCGGTACGGATGCGTCGCG
>JAWWOL010000252.1:0-2688 GCA_033851695.1 Frankiales bacterium | reverse complement strand
ACCCTGCCCGGTGCCGGCGCGGACGGCGGCGTACAGGGTCCGGTTGATCTCCGGATCGGTCGACGTGAGCAGCCGGACCCCGGGCTGGCACGACTCTCGGTTGCCGCAGCTGCGAACACGCGGTACCTGGTCCCTCTCCTCGCGATCGGGATCGGCTGGGCCGTGCTCGGGGAGACCGTGCACGCCACGGCACTGGCTGGAGGTGCGCAATCACGAGAAGCCCGGTCGAGCCGCACGGCAGAGCCGGCCGTCCCCGTCGTAAACCCTGCTCGGTTCGACGTGGCAGGGTCGAACTGTGCAGGTCGGCGTCGCTTTCGTTCTGGCCGGGCTGGCCGCGGTGCTCATCGCACACGTGCTGGCGCGGCGCACCGGGCTGCCCAGTGCCGTGCTCCTGGTCGCCGCTGGTGGCATCTACGCCCTGCTGCCCGGTCCCAACCTCACGCTGGACCCGCAGGTCGTCCTGGTGGTCGTCCTGCCACCGCTGCTCTTCGGTGCCGCCCTGAACTCCAGCCTGGTCGCCCTGCGCGGGGATGCCGTGACGATCGCCGGCCTGTCCGTCGGACTGGTCCTGGTCACGGCCGTCGCCGTCGGCGTGGTCCTGCACGCGGTCGTCCCGGCCGTACCGGTCGCCGTCGCGATCGCGCTCGGGGCGGCGATAGCGCCGCCTGACCCGGTGGCGGCGTTGTCCGTCGGCCGGCGGTCAGGCCTCCCGGCCCGGCTGATCACCCTGGTCGAGGGCGAGGGCCTGCTCAACGACGCGGTCGCTCTCACCACGTTGCAGGTCGCCGTGGCGGTTGCCGTGGGCGAAGGCTTCTCCGTGCAGGGCGCGCTGCTGAAGTTCGTGCTGGCCGCCGTCGGTGGGGCCGCGGTCGGCCTGGGCGTCGCTCTCGTCCTGGCCGAGAGTCGCCGGGTGCTCGCCGACTCGTTGCTCGAGAACGCCCTGTCCCTGGCCACCCCGTTCGCGGCTTACCTGGCCGCCGAGGAGCTGAACGTCTCCGGTGTCCTCGCCGTCGTCATCGCCGGGCTGTGGCTGGGGCATCGCGGGCCGACGCTGTCGAGCGACTCACGCCTGCAGACCCGCCCGGTCTGGCGACTGGTCGAGTTCCTGCTCGAAGGCTTCGTGTTCCTGCTGATCGGGCAACAGCTGCCCACCGTCGTACGAGGCCTCAACACCTACCCCACGCACACCGTCGTCGTGGCAGCCGTCGTCAGCGTGGGGCTGGTCCTGCTGCTGCGGCCGGTCTGGCTGCTGCTCACGGTGGCCGTGCCGCACTGGCTGCGCGCCCGGGCAGGTCGTCGCGCGAGCCGGCAGCCGCTGACCCTGCGCGACCTGACCGCCCTGAGCTGGGCGGGAACCCGCGGCGTGATCACCCTGGCCGCCGCCTTCGCGCTGCCGCTGACCCTGGGCGGCAAGCCCTTCGCTACTCGCGACCTGCTGCTGTTCTGCGCCTACCTCGTGGTGGTGGTCACCCTGGTGGGACAGGGCCTGACGTTCGGCCCGCTGGTCCGCCGCCTGCACTTCCCCAATGCCCAGCTCGAGGAGGCCCTGCTGCGCAACCAGGCCCGGCTGGCGGCGATCGAAGCCAGCCTGGCCCGGCTGCAGGAGCTGGTCGAGGCCGGGCCGCTGCCGGAGGAGACCGTCTCCGTCCTGCGCCGGGCAACCGAGATCAGGCGCAAGCGGTACGCCGACCGGGTGGCCCTGCTGTCGGCGGTCGAGGACGACGTGCTGCCACAAGACGGCCGTCGCGAGGCCTCCGCCAGGCTCCGCCGGGCGATGATCGACGCCGAGCGGGAGTCGCTGCTCGAGTGGCGTGACTCCGGCCGGCTGCCTGACGCCTCGCTGCGGGTGCTGCAGCGTGAGCTGGACCACGAGGAGAGCCTGCTCCCCCGCTGAGTCAGCCGTCGCGGTGCGCATACCTCTGCCCGCGCCAGGCCTCCCCGGTGCCGTGGTAACCGCGTTCCTCCCAGAACCCGGGCCGTTCCTCGCGGACGTACTCGATGCCGCGCACCCACTTGGGGCCCTTCCAGGAGTACAGGTGCGGCACGACGAGGCGGAGCGGAAACCCCCGGTCACCGGGCAGTGGCTGGTCGTCAATGTGCAACGCCAGCAGGGCTTCCCGATGCTGGAGGTCCTCCAGGCGCAGGCTCGCGCTGTAGCCGTACTCCGCCCAGACCAGGACGTGTGACACGCCCGCTGCCGGCGCGGCCATGGCCAGCAGGTCGGCCACCGGCACGCCGCCCCAGCGCAGCCCGAGGACCGAGAACCCGGAGGCACAGTGCAGGTCGGCGACGAGCTCCCGCTGGGGCAGCTGCTGCAGATCGCCCAACGTCCAGCGGCCTTCGTCACCCGGCTCGGCGAGGTCGCCGAAGATCCGGAAGTCCCACGTCTGGGGGCGATACGTGGGGACCCGACCGTAATGGCGCACCGGCCAGCCGTCGGCCTCGTACTGCCCTGGCGGCAGCTCGGCCGCGATCCGGTCCCCCTCCACCCGAGCATGGTGTCATCCGTGACGGTCCACCGGTGCAGCCGGGTCCGGCGGTGTCCTGTCCCCCGCCATCCAGTGCCTGACGTGACGATCTTCGACGGAGGCGCGCATGTCTACGTGGCAGCGCAGAGTCCGCAGAGTCGTTGTCGACCGGCACCGTCAGTGCCGACCCTGACCCTGGCTCGCCGTCACTAAGCGAGCA
>JAWWOL010000248.1:0-10735 GCA_033851695.1 Frankiales bacterium | reverse complement strand
CGACGGCGTTCGACCTGTTGTCGCCGAGGACATAGAGATCACCGGCCGGAACGAGTTCCGTTGGAAATGCGGTGCCGAGGCCCTGAAGGTAGGGCTCAGAAAGCGTGCGGCCGTTGACCGTCACGGCCCGACATTGCCCGTCGGCACCCGCAGGACAGGCCAATTCGTCTCCGGGCAGCCCGATGACTCGGCCGATGACCTCAAGACCGGCGCTCCCCGGCAGGCGGTAGACGACCAGGTCTCCGCGCTCAGGGTGCAGCTTCTTTCCGGTCAGCAGGATCTCGCCCTGTCTGACCGTGGGGGACATGGCTGCGCTCGGCTCTCCCTGGGCGAAGTAGGCGCCGGAGTGCGGAAGCGTCGCAGCGGCGATCCCGCCAACCACCACAAGACCGGTGAACGTCCCCCCGACGAGGCGGCGGACCTGGCGACGCAGGCTCACCCTACGACGAGTGAGGACAGCGGAAGCCAGGTCGTGGCTCGCCTTCGTATCTGCCCCTGCCGTCGCGGCGAGTGTCCGTAGCCGCTCCGCGACGTCAGCGTAGCCATCGAGAGTGTCAGTCATGGTGGTGTCCCTCCAAGGGTCGGGCAATCCCGGCCAACTGAGTACGGCACTTCGCCAGCCCGCGCGCCAGATTGCTCTTCACAGTGCCAACCGACGTGCCCATCAAGGTGGCTGTCTCCGCCTCAGTCATGCCCTCCACGATTCGCAGGATCACCGCGGCACGCTGCCGTGGAGGGAGCACGGCAAGCAACGCGTTGAGGTCCTGCCGTGCCGCGACGGCGTCGGCGGGATCCGGGGCCTCGCGTTCGTCTGCTCGGGGCACAGCGACCGGACGGGCAACAAGGTGCCGGCGGCGACCTCGATCGACGGCCAGGTTGACCAAGGCCCTGCGCACGTACGCCTCGGGAGCGCTGAGTCGCCGAGACCAGTGTCGCGTCAAGCGCAGCAGGGCCGTTTGCAGAGCGTCTTCCGCCTCACCCTGATCAGGAATGAGCAGGCGCGCGTACCGAAGCAGATGGTCACCGCGCTCACGAACGAATGACGCGAATGCCAGCTCATCATCGTCGGTCACACCCACATTAAACGAGTCTGCTGCCCAGGAGGTTGCATCCCTGCCTTCTCTCAATATGGCCGAACACGACATCCGGGCTCGACGCCTGGCAATCGCGGTGCCTACTGCCAAGTCGTGGTCGCCGATGCCCAGGCCCGCTCCGCCACCACGGCCACGGGCCTGGACCGTCGCATTAGCACCGACCTTTCCGACGATGACCCGCACGGTCTGACCGCATCCGCTCCGGTTGCCGGAGGCAGACGCATTCCGGCTCGGGGGCCTTGCCTGAACCGTCACCCGACCAGTGGCGTCCCTGCAGGCGTGACCCCTAGCCGCGCCGCCCTCGTCGTGACCGCAGCCCTCGCCACTGCTGCCTGTGCCTCGGTGTCCGCCGGTCAGGCGTCGCGTGGTTCGGCGGATGGGTCAGGCGTGTCGACCGCCCCGAGCATCAGGTCGGGAACGTCGTCCGCAGTGGCGTCGCCGTTGACCTGGACCCCGCAAACGTCCGTCACACCGTCGCTGGTGAAGCCGTCGTCGCCATCGGCGGCACGGTCGAGCTCCCAGGCAGTCGTCGTGTCACCGCTGCCGGAGTCGGCGACATCGGCGGCCGGTCAGCCAGTGGCCCCCGGCCCGGCCGCCGTCATCTCCACGGCCGGCAAGTACTACTCGCCGGTCCCGGTGCCGTCCGGTGACCAGTTCCTCAGCGTCGACCTGCACAACGGAGGCCCCAGCTGGCTGCTGCTGTCAGTCCCGTGTTCCACCGGCAGGTGCGTGCAACTCGCCCGCAGTGACGACCAGGGAAGGTCCTGGCGCCGATTGCCCGTGACGGCGATCACCGTCGCCGACTGGTCACCGCAATGTCCGCCCGCCTGCCCGGTGCACCAGGTGCGGTTCGTCACCGCGGACGACGGCTACCTGTTCGGGCCGGGCCTGTTCCTGACCACCGACGGGGGACGCAGCTGGCACGACGCACATCCCCCAGCTGCTGTGCAAGGCGTCGGTGCGGTCGGCGACGTTGTCGTACGGACCACCAGCGGCTGGTGCCAAAAGTCCGCCGACACCTGCAACGCCTCGATTGACTACGCCGAGCCGGGCAGCAATGCCTGGCGCCCGGTGAGCCATCCGCCACTGGGGTACCCGTACAGCCTCACCCTCGTTGCCCCGGGTGGCACGCGCGCCGCGTACGTCCTGCGGCCCGACAACATGGCCGGCGGCGGAGCCCACCCACCGGTCATTCTGCGCTCCCAGGATGGTCGGGCGTGGCAGTCAATCCCGGACGCCTGTGCCGGTGACGGCAAGGAGGCGACCGGCCTGGCGGCCGCGGCCTCCCGGGTGTTGTTGCTGTGCATGCAAAAGGGCGGAGATGGCGCGACGAACCTACGGTTCTCCGCGGACGGCGGTGACCGCTTCTCCCTGCCCGCGCCCGCCGGCGTGTCGTGGGCAGGCAATCTTGTCCTGCTCGCGGGGCGCACGTTGGTCGCGTCGGGGCCTACCAGCGGCGGCGGTCAAACCACGCTCCAAGTGGCGTCGTCGAGCGACGACGGGCAGCACTGGCAGATCGTGGACCAAGCCCACGTCACACTGACCACAGGCGGTGTCAGTCTGAGCCTGAGCGCCGACTCGGGTTCCGACGTCGCATGGGTGATGACCCCCATCGAGCTGCGCCTCAGCCATGACGGCGGCCGCACCTGGACGCACCTCGCAGGCGGAGGCATCTGACCGTGGCAGTCGGGGGACGCAGTGCAGCCTCGATCCGGTTACGGGTGCCGGTCCTGGAGATCGCCGCCGAGAGGTAGTTGCGGACGGTTCCCCCTGACATGCGTCATGGGCACGGTCGCCGCGGTGTGTGATCGTCCCACACACCATGGCGGCCGTGCCCATGCGGTTTCAGGTCAGGCGGTCATCGTGGCTGGTCTGGCCCGCGGGCCTCCCCCGACCGAGTGCCGCGACGGCCGCACCACCGTGGCCATGGAGGTGTCGCCGAGGGACAACGCGGTGACCAGCGGCTGCACCGGTGTCCGGCGGCGCGGCTGGACGCCGGATCCGGAGGAGCGGCGGGCCAGGACCACCGTGGGAGCAGGTCGAGTCAGGGTGTCCGGCGACATCGGCTGAAGCGGTTGGTACCCGGCGATGTCGGCTGCGCTCGCTGTGCCCTGAACGACGGTGACCCTCATCTCGGCTCCTTCGTTGTCTCCGGCTTTCCCTGCTGCCATTGACATTGGCGCCCGCGCCTTTGACCGACGTGTCCGCCGCCTGTCCGGTCCCTGTGAACCTCGGCTGGGCTCAGGGCAGGTTGGTCACACCGGTGCCATGCAGGGTTCCGGTCGCGGTTGCGGTCACCACGACGTTGTCCACGGTCATGACCCCGAGGCTGGAGCACTCCACCGCAACGGTGAAAGCCGAAGCGGCGTGAATCAAGCGTTCGTAGGAGTCAAACGCCACGCCACCCGCCGGCACTTTCACGATCTCGGCTATTCCGCCGTTGTTCTCGTCCAGGTAGCACGTGGCGTCGCTGGTCGCAACACCTGAGTAATTGTTGACCCAGCCCTGCCAGCGCACCACGTAGTCGCCGCTCGGCACCGAGATCAGCGCGCTCTTGGGCGTCGTCGAGCTGAGCGCGCCCGCCCAGGCGTAGACGTCGCTGGGTCCGGGTGCCCCGTTGGTGCCGTTGACCCCGTTGAGGCCGTTGACTCCTGGAGCGCCCGGCTTTCCGGTGAGCCCGCGCGGCCCTTTCACACCCAACGCCAACAGGTGCGTCTCCTTGCTGCACTTGCCCTTGCTCAGCAGACTCAGCGTGCCCTTCGGGTCGACGCAAGCCCTCACGGTGGTCGGTGTCTTGGTAGCAGCGGAGGCCGCGCCGCCGCCGAGGACCAATCCGGTCGTGATGCCCAACACCAAGAGCTGAGAACGTTTCATGTCCCGCCTCCTCCAGCGCCACGACGGGCCGTCCGCGCCCGATGTGAGGATCGTGACATCAGCCAGTGACGGCTACCAGAGCGCCGAACGGATCAGGCCACGCGGTTCAGCTGGTGGCGGCGACCAGCGGTTCGAGGAGGACGTCCGGGTGCTGACGCTGGACCCAGGCCAGCCGCCACTTGTCCGGGAAGAGCACGAGCAAGACCTCGTCGACGACCCGGGTGAGCACCTCGATGCCGCTGATCGTCCGGAGGGTCACCGCGCTGGCCTCGTCGGTGCGCATCGCGATCGAGTAGCCGAGCTGGTCGAGCACCGCCTCGGCGCCGAACTCCTCGGCCAGCCGGTGGGTGACGACCTCGAACTGCATCGGGCCCACCGCGGCCAGCACCGGGGTCGCCTCGCCGCGGAAGTCAGAGCGCAGCACCTGGACCACACCCTCCTCGGCGAGCTGGGCAACCCCGCGGCGGAACTGCTTGAACCGGCCGAAGTCCTTGGCCCGCACGGCCGCGAAATGCTCAGGGGCGAACGAGGGGATCGGCGGGTAACGCACCGGCCTGCCCTGGAAGAGGGTGTCACCGACCCGGAGGGCCCCGGTGTTGACCAGGCCCACGACGTCGCCGGGGTAGGCCACGTCGAGCGTCGTGCGCTGCTGCCCGAACGCCGCGTGGGCGTACTTGGTCGCGAACGGCTTGCCGCTCTCGGCGTGCGTGGCGACCATCCCGCGCTCGAAGCGGCCGGAGCAGACCCGGACGAAGGCGATCCGGTCGCGGTGGGCGCGGTCCATGTTGGCCTGGACCTTGAACACGAAGCCCGAGAAGTCGTCCTCGACCGGCCGGGCCAGCCCCGCGTCGTCGATCCGGGCCTCGGGGGCGGGCGCCAGCTCGAGCAACGTGTCGAGCAGCAGCTTGACCCCGAAGTTGGACAGCGCGGAGCCGAACAGCACCGGCGTCGAGGTCCCCGCGCGGTAGGTCACCGGGTCGAAGTCGGCCTCGATCGCGTCGAGCAGGCTGAGCTCCTCCTGCGCGGTCTCCCAGGCGGCGCCCTCCTTGGCAGCTGCCCGCTCGGCGGTCATGACCTCCTCGGGCGCGGCCGAAGCGCCACCGGCCGTACGGGTGAAGCTGATGTAGTGGTCGGCCCGACGGTCGACCACGCCGCGGAAGTCGCCGGCGATGCCGACCGGCCAGGTCAGCGGGGTCGGCCGCAGCCCGATCGCCTGCTCGATCTCGTCGAGCAGCTCGAACGGCTCACGACCCGGCCGGTCCCACTTGTTGACGAAGGTGATGATCGGTACGCCGCGGTCACGGCAGACGGCGAACAGCTTGAGGGTCTGCGGCTCGAGGCCCTTGGCCGCGTCGAGCAGCATCACTGCGGCGTCGACGGCGGCGAGCACCCGGTAGGTGTCCTCGGAGAAGTCGGCGTGGCCCGGTGTGTCGAGCAGGTTGACCACCGCCTCGCGATAGCTGAACTGCAGCACTGCCGACGTGATGGAGATGCCGCGGTCACGCTCCATCGCCATCCAGTCGCTGGTGACGCCACGCCGGGAGCCCTTGCCGTGCACCGCCCCGGCCTCGCTGATCACCTGCGCGTGCAGCGCGAGCGCCTCGGTGAGGGTCGACTTGCCGGCGTCGGGGTGGCTGATCACCGCGAAGGTGCGCCGCCGACCTGCCTCGGCCACGACCTCAGCCGCCAGCCGGAGAGAGGGCGCCGCAGCCGTCACCGTCGTCTCGCTCACTGCTCACCACCCCTGGTCCGCCGCGCTGGTCACCGACGTTCCAGTCTACGGAGCCGGATCCACCGACCGCGGCGATCACTGTCACGCTCCGGAGGGAAGCGGCTCCTGGCACCTCGGGTCAGCCGGTCAGGCGGGCCACCGCACGCATCTTGTTCGCGGCATCGAGCGACGCAACCTTGTACGCCTCCGACAGCGTCGGGTAGTTGAAGACCGTGTCGACGAGGTGGTCGACGGTGCCCTCGCAGGTCATGATCGCCTGGCCGATGTGCACCAGCTCGGTCGCCGTGGTCCCGAACAGGTGGACGCCCAGCAGCTGCCGCGTCTCCGTCGAGACCAGCAGCTTGAGCATCCCGTACGAGTCCCCCACGATCTGTCCGCGGGCCAGCTCGCGATAGCGGGAAATGCCGACCTCGTATGGGATCGACGACTTGGTGAGCTCGTCCTCGGTCTGGCCGCAGTAGGAGATCTCCGGCACGGTGTAGATGCCGATCGGCTGCAGCGCGAGCAGCGAGTTGACCTGCTCGCCGAAGGCTGCGTACGCGGCCAGCCGGCCCTGCTCCATCGACGTCGAGGCCAGGGCCGGGAAGCCGATCACGTCGCCGACCGCGTAGATGTGGTCGACCTCCGTACGGAAGTCCGAATCGACCTTGATCCGGCCGCGGTCGTCCGCGGACAGCCCGACGAGGTGCAGGTCCAGCGACTCGGTGGTGCCCTGCCGGCCGGCGGAGTACATCACGGTGTCGGCCGGGATCCGTTTGCCAGAGGCAAGAGTGGTGATCGTGCCCTGCCCCACGGCGTCCACCTGAGCCACTGTCTCGCCGAACCGGAAGGTCACCGACAGGTCGCGAAGGTGGAACTTCAACGCCTCGACGATCTCCGAGTCGCAGAACTCGAGCATGTGGTCGCGGCGCTCGACCACCGTCACCCGGGTGCCGAGGGCGGCGAACATCGACGCGTACTCGACCCCGATGACGCCGGCGCCGACCACGACCATCGACGCCGGGATGGCTTCGAGGTCGAGAATGCCGTCTGAGTCGACGATCCGCTGCCCGTCGAACGCGACCTCGGCCGGTCGCGCGGGTCGGGTGCCGGTCGCGATGACGAACTTCTCCGCCGTCACCAACCTGTCCGGGGAGCCGTCGGCGGGCGCCACCGCCACCGTGTGCGGGTCGACGAAGCGCCCGGTGCCCTGGAGCAACGCCACGTGGTTGCGCATCAGCTGGCTGCGGACGATCTCGATCTCGCGGCCGATCACGTGCTGGGTGCGGGACAGCAGGTCCTGGATCGTGATGTCGTCCTTGACCCGGTAGTTCTGGCCGTACAGGTCCCGCATGTTGAGGCCGGTCAGGTAGACGACCGCCTCCCGCAGCGTCTTCGACGGGATGGTGCCGGTGTTGATGCAGACGCCGCCGATCATGTTCCGCCGCTCGACGACGGCAGCCCGGCGGCCCAGCTTGGCAGCGGCGATCGCCGCCTTCTGGCCGCCCGGGCCCGATCCCAGCACGAGCAGGTCATAGTCGTACGTCATGTCGCGCTCCTTGGTGGAGTCCCCAACACTCGCCAGTTACCCCGGCAAAGGCAAGCGAACATGCCCGGAGGCCGCCGACGGCGGTGTTAGGGTCCGCAGGGTGCCCAGGGTCGCGGTCCTCCTCACCGGCCTGGCCCTCAGCGCCTGCTCGTTCAGCCACTCGGCCACCGCACCCAAGGCCGCACCCGCCACCCCCGTCGCGACGACTGCAGTCGCTGGCCCGGTGACCACCACGCCGGCGGCAGCGCCGCCGAGCCCGACCGGCACCACCGCACCGGCGACGTCCACGGCACCGGCGACATCCACGGCACCGGCACCGCGGTCGGACACCGGACGGCTCAGCCTGGTCCAGACCATCCGCGGCGCCATCTCACCCAAGTCGGTCACCGCGAGCGGTCACGGCCTGGTCTTCGCACAGAACATGATGTACCGGCACAGCATCACGGTGTACGGGAGCGACGGGCGCCTGGTCGCGACGATTCCCGACTCCGTCACGCTGTCGGCGTTCGGCGTCCAGGGCCACCCCGGGGTCAGCCGCGGAGCGCCGGTCGAGGCGGCGTTCTCGTCGGACGGCAAGTACGCGTACGTGTCGAACTACTCGATGTACGGGGCCGGCTTCGGGCCCGAAGGTCACGACACCTGCACCCCCGCCTCGGCAGCCAGGCTCGGGGTCTCGCCCAGCTTCGTCTACCGCGTCGACGTCGCACAGCAGCGCATCGACCGGGTGATCCAGGTCGACCTGGTGCCGAAGTACGTCGCCGTCAGTCCGGACGGCAAGCGGCTGCTGGTCACGAACTGGTGCTCCTACACCCTGGACGTGATCGACCTCAAGGCGTGGAAGGTGCTCAAGGAGGTCCCGATCGGGGCCTACCCGCGCGGGATCGCGGTCTCGCCGGACTCCCGGACCGCCTACATCGCCGTCATGGGCAGCACGCACCTGGCCGTCGTCGACCTGGGCACGTACGCGATCACGGCGAGGGTCACCGTCGGAGTCTCACCGCGCCACGTGGTCATCTCGCCGGACGGGCACTACGTCTACGCAACCCTCAACGCCGGCGGCGGGGTGGTCAAGGTCGACACCCGCACGCTGCAGGTCGTCGCCCGCGCCACCACCGGCACCGAGCCGCGCAGCATGGCGATCTCGCACGACGGCCGGTCGCTCTACGTCGTCAACTACCGGTCCAACACGGTGACCAAGGTGCGGGCCGGTGACCTCGCGGTGCTGCAGCGGATCAGCACTGGCAAGAACCCGATCGGCATCGCCGACGACCCGGTCACCGGCAACGTCTGGGTAGCCGTCTACACCGGCCAGATCCTGGTTTTCGAGGACCGCTGAAACCTCGGCAGATCTCCCGTACGATCCGGTGATGAGCGTCATGGGGGATGGTGTGCGTCCAGTGGCGGGCGCCGCCGTCCTCGACGCTGACCAGCTCGCAACGCTCCTCGAGACCAACACCAGCGCGTTCATCCGGCTGAACCTGGACTGGGTCTTCACCTACGTCAACGCGCAGGCCGAGATCCTGCTGCAACGCCCACGCGAACGACTCGTGGGCCGCAACCTCTGGACCGAGTTCCCCAACGGGATGGGGTCCCGGTTCGAGACGGAGTACCGGAGGGCGTTCGCGACGGGGAAAGCAGTCACCTTCGAGGAGAGCTTCGAGCCGGTAGGAGGCTGGTTCGAGGTCAGGGCGACGCCGGACGAGACCGGGCTCTCCGTGTTCTTCCTCGACGTCTCCGCCCGGCGCCGCGCCTACGACCGGCTGGCGCTGGTGGCCGAGATCACCCGCATCCTGGTCGGCAGCCGCGACGTGGAGGCGGTCGCCGCGACGCTGGTGAAGGCGGTGGTCCCCGAGCTGGCGACCTGGGCGATGGTGTCGCTCTACGACGACGAGGGCCGGCTGCACGAGGCCACCGCCGTTCACCGCGACGAGGCCTGCGCCGCCGAGGTCACCGAGCTCCAGGCCCTGCACCCGCGGCTGATCTCCGATCTGGACATCGTGGCCACCGCCACCGCCAGCGGGGAGCCGCAGCTGCGCACCGGCCTGGCGGAACGCATCGCCGGCAGGGCGGGCGACGGGGACCGGCTGTTCCAGGTGCTCGACCGGCTCGGCTGCGACCAGGCCCTGCTGCTGCCGCTGCGCGCCCGCAACCGGACGCTCGGGGTTCTGTCGCTGTTCCACGGCCCCGGCGCCGAGGAGCTGGCCGGCGAGCTGGAGACGGCGGTCGGGCTTGCGGACCGGGCCGGACTCGCGCTCGAGAACGCGCAGCTCTACTGCCGGCAACGCCGATCGGTTGAGACCCTCCAACGCAGCCTGCTCACCCCGCTGCCGCAGCCGGACCGCCTCCACCTCGTCGCGCGCTACCTCCCGGCAGCCGAGGGCACGGAGATCGGCGGCGACTGGTACGACGCGTTCCTCCAGCCCGACGGCGCCACAGTGTTGGTCATCGGCGACATCGTCGGTCACGACATCGCAGCCGCAGCCGCAATGGGGCAGTTGCGCAACCTGCTGCGGGGGACGGCGTACGACCGCGGCGACGGCCCGGCCAACCTGCTCACCCGGCTGGACGCGCTCATCACCGGGCTCGGCGTCAACACCCTGGCCACGTTGCTGGTCGGCCGGCTCGAGCAGACCACCGAGCAGGCCGCCCGCGGGGAGCAGACCCTGCGCTGGTCCAACGCCGGGCACACCCCGCCGATGGTGCGGCGGTCCTCCGGGCTGGTCGAGGTGCTCGAGCCGGAGCCGGACGTGCTGCTCGGCCTCGACGAAGCCGCCGACCGTCAGGATCACACCGTGACCCTGTGGCCGGGCGACACGGTGCTGCTCTACACCGACGGCCTGGTCGAGCGGCGCGACCAGTCGCTGACCGTCGGCCTGGCCGAGCTGGCCCGTACCCTCTCCCGCCTCGAGATGACGCCGCTCGACGACGCGTGCGACGAGCTGCTCGCCCGGCTGCTCGTGGACCGGCCCTTCGACGACGTGGCGATGCTGGCAGTCCACATCGGCGCCATCAGCGTGCCCCTGGATCGGCTCACCGCCGATCCGGCAGACTGGTGACGTGACCGACGACGAGCTCGCCGACGTGACGCTGCTCGACACCCCGGTCGAGCTGCGCGCACGCTCGCAGCAGCACAGCGACGAGCTCCTCCGCGAGATGACCTTGATCGCGCTGCAGATCCGCGAAGGCGACGGCAACGCCCTGCCGGTACGGCTCACCGAGCTGGTCACCGAAGTCCAGCTCACCTACGGCCGGTTCTCCGCGCAGACCGACGTCGAGCTGGACAACGCCGCCGCGCGGGGGGACAAGGTCGCGCCCACGATCGTCTACCGCGTGCCCCGTACGGTCGGCCCCTTCGCCCGGCACCTGATCGAGGTCCTCGAGGAGACCGACGAGTTCTGCCGCGAGGGGTCCTACCTGCTCGCGCTCGCCGCGCCGCCCGACATCCGCGCCTTCCGGCTCTGGGCACTGACCGAGTTCGAACGGCAGATCGCCGGCGAGGCACCGATG
>JAWWOL010000238.1:0-4202 GCA_033851695.1 Frankiales bacterium | reverse complement strand
GTGTCTCCGGGAGGTCGAAGACCCTGGCGTCCTCGAGCTGCAGGTACTTCCCGTCGTAGGACTGGTAGCCGCCCTGCCACAGCAGCCGGATGATCTCGAGCGCCTCGCGGAAGACCTCGTGCCTTCGTCGTACGGCAGGGAAGGGCCGGCCGGTGACGTGCTCGTTGAGGCGCTCCCCGGCCCCGAGGCCGAGGGTGAATCGGCCGCCGCTGAGGATGGCGACCGTCGCCGCCGCCTGCGCGACGACGGCCGGGTGGTAGCGGAACGAGGGGCAGGTGACCCCGGTGACCAGGCCGATCCGCTCAGTCCTCGCCGCCATTGCCCCAAGCATCGACCAGGTGAAGCCGGAGTGGCCCTGGCTGTCCAGCCATGGGTGGAAGTGGTCGCTGATCTCGACGAAGTCGAAGCCGGACCGCTCGGCGAGCTGCGCCTGGGCGACGATCTCGGTGGGCCCGAAGGCCTCGGTCGCCAGCTTGTAGCCGATCTGCATGCGGTCGTGCTTGCCCGGTTCAGCCCGCCGCACACGGCACGAGGCGGGTCAACCTCCGGTGGAGGCCCGGACGGTGAGCGCTGTCGGGATCACCTGTGAGTGGGGGCCGGACCCGTTGCCGGTCAGCCGGTCCAGCAACATCGTCGCTGCTGCCCGGCCCATCTCGTGCAGTGGTTGCCGGACGCTGGTCAGGCCGCGCTCGGCCGCCAGCGGCACGTCGTCGAAGCCGGCGACGGCGACGTCGTCCGGCACCGTCAGGCCGGCCTCGCGCAAGGCGTCCACCGCGCCCACGGCGGAGAGGTCGTTGTGGGCGAACACCGCGTCGAAGACGACCCCGTCGGCCAGGGCCAGCTCGACGGCGGCACGGCCGGACGCGGCGGTGAACTCGGCAGGGAGGATGTACGGGCTGAAGCCGGCCTCGGTGTAGACCTCGGCGAAGCCGGCCGTGCGCTCCTGGCAGCAGCCGAACCGTTCCGGGCCGGAGACGATCAGCGGCCGCGTGCGTCCGAGGGAGAGCAGATGCGCTGCCAGGGCGGCAGCTCCGGCCCGGTTCGTGGTCGAGACACTGGGCAGCGTCACGGCGCCCTCGTTCTCCCGGTCGTCGATGACCACGATCGGCCGGCTGCGGGTGTGCAGGCTGCCGACGTAGTCCGTGGTGCCTTCCTGGCTGACCACCAGGATGCCGTCGAAGGTCGAAGCCCGCAGATGCTCGGAGAACCGCCGGAGCGACTCGTCGTGCCGGTTGCAGCTGAACACGACCAAGCCGTAGTCCTCGGTGTCGAGGACCTCGACGGCGCCCGGCAGGACTCCGGCAACCCAGGGCCACGCCAGCGACGGGACCAGCACGCCGAGGACCCCGGTCCGGGCCCGTCCGCTGGCCACGCCGCGGGCGCTGGGCCGATAACCCATCTCGGTCATCGCCCGGCGCACCCGGCTGGCCGTGGCCTCGTGCAGCTCGCCGCGGCCGTTGAGGACGCGCGAAACGGTGGTCTTGCTGACCCCGGCGTGCGCGGCGACATCGGTGATCGTGACGCGCAACAGTCCTCCGCCTCGACGAGAGCACGTCTCCGCGGGTGTGCTCCGGGCGACCGGGCGCCGGAAACGTTCCCGCATTAAATGCGGCCACCGCTGAGCCGTCAAGCCGGAGAATTGCCCAGGTTGGTCAGCATTCGGCAATCTGGTTCCGGAACTTTCCCGGGCGTCACGGCGTGGGCATGCCGCCGGTCACGGCGAGCGTCTCACCGACGACGTAGCTGGCCTCCTGACTGGCCAGGAAGACGTACGGGGCGGCCAGCTCAGCCGGCTGCCCCGGCCGGCCGAGTGCGGTCTGAGCCCCGAAGTCCGGCAGCTTGTCCACCGGCTGGCCGCCGACGACCTGCAGCGGCGTCCAGACCGGCCCCGGGGCCACGACGTTGACCCGGATCCCCTTGCCGGCCAGCTGTTGTGCGAGCGCTTTGCTGAACGTGTTGATGGCGGACTTCGTGGCGGCGTAGTCGACCAGGATGGGCGACGGCAGGTAGGCCTGGACCGAGGAGGTGTTGATGATCGACGCACCGGGGAGCAGGTGCGGCAGCGCGGCCTTCGTGACCCAGAACAGCGCGTAGACGTTGGTCTTGAACGTCTCGTCGAACTGTTCGGTCGTGATGTCGGTCAGCGACTCTGCCGTCTGCTGCTTGCCGCCGACGTTCACGAGGATGTCGAGTCCGCCCAACTGGTCGACCGCGGTGGCGACCAGTGACGTGCAATAGCCCTCGTCGACCAGGTCACCCGGCACCGCGACGGCCTTGCGACCCGCTTTCTCAATCAGGGCAACGACTTCCTGGGCGTCCTGCTCCTCGCTCGGGAGGTAGGACAGCGCGACGTCGGCACCTTCGCGGGCGTACGCGATCGCGACTGCCCGCCCGATGCCGCTGTCCGCACCGGTGATCAGTGCCCGCCGTCCCTCGAGCCGACCGGTGCCCCGGTAGCTCTCCTCGCCATGGTCCGGGCGGGGGTCCATCTGCCGGGCGAGGCCGGGCCCGGGTTGCTGCTGCTTGTCGAACGGTGGCCTCGGGTACTGCGTGCTCGGGTCCTGCAGGGTGTATTGGTCCTTCATGCCGACTCCTTCGGCCAGGCGGGTCATGGCCTCGTGGAGGCTGCCCCTTTGCCGAAGGCGTACGCCTGCCGCGACCGGCCGGATCAGCCCGGCCGGCCGCGGTTGCCGGCAACGTCAGGAAGCGAGCGCGGCGCCGTGCGCGCTTGCCAGCTCCTCGGACTCGGCCCGCAGCTTGGCGCCGAGCTCCCTGAACTCGTCGAGTGCCGGGTTGACCCCGGCGAGGGTGAACTCGGTCTCCACGACGGCGAGGTCGACCTGCCAGACGTCCTCGAGGATCCGGCGGATCCAGCCGGTCGAGTGGTCCCAGCCCTCCCGCGGAGTGCCGGGGCCATAGCTGCCGCCGCGGACGGTGACCAGCTCGGTCGGCTTGCCCTTGAGGATCGGCTCGCCCGGCCCCATCCGCGGGTCGGTGACGACCAGGTCGACGTAGGCCTTGAAGTGCTGGGAGACGCCGAAGTTGTAGAGGGGTACGGCGAACAGCAGCGCGTCGGCGCTCACCAGCTCGTCGACCAGGGTCGCGGCCAAGGCGGTCGCCGCCTTCTGTTCGTCGGTGAGCTTCTCGGTCGGGGTGTAGGGCGCCGAGGCCGCGGCGGCCCAGTAGGTGGCCGGAATCGGCTCGGTGCCGACGTGCCGGCGGACGATTTTCTGCGCCGGGCGGCCGTCCTGCCAGGCCTGCTCGACCAGGTCGGCGATCTCGCGGCTGACGGAACCCTCGGTACGGATACTGGCGTCGAGGCGGAACAGGGTCATGATGCGCTCCTGCGGGGTCATGGCTTGCGCAGACGAGGTAACTAGGTTTTTCCTAGCAACACCTCGAACGGTAGCACGAGGTACCGTGGGCGGGTGGAGACGACCGCTGCCGAGCACACGCAGGGCCTGTGCGACCGTGCGCTGAGCCAGGTCTTCGAGTTTCTCGGCAAGCGCTGGAACGGCGTGATCCTCGGGTCACTCGTGGCCGGCCCGGTCAGCTTCTCCGGCCTCGCCCGCTCCGTGGGCGCCATCAGTGACTCGGTCCTGTCCGAGCGACTGGCGGGCCTGGTCGAGGGCGGACTCGTGGTCCGTACGGTGTGCCCCGGCCCTCCGGTCGCCGTGATCTACGACCTCTCGGACAGCGGCAAGGCACTCATCCCGGCCCTGACCGAGCTGAGCCACTGGGCCGAGCGCCATCCCTGCTGACTCCGGCCTCATCACCGGCGCGGCCCTCACCAGCGAGAGGCGTGCGGCGCCGCGTCCTCGGTGCCCAGGAAACGATCGACGACGTCGCCGAACTCGGCGATGTCGTAGGGCTTGACCAAGACAGCATCGGCTCCTCGGCGATGCAGGTCGGTGACGTCGATCCGGGAGTCCCCGGTGACGATCACGATCGGCGTGGTGGCTGTGGCGGCGTTCCCCCGCAGGCTGTCGAGGATCTGCAGGCCACTGCCCGGCCGCAGGTGCAGGTCAAGCAGGATGAGACCGGGCGGGACCGCGTCCGCGACGGCGATGCTGTCGATCGTCCCGACGGCCACGTGGACGGCGATGCCCCGCAGCCCCAGGAGCGTACGTACGAGGGCGATGTTCGAAGCGTCGTCCTCGAAGTACCAAGCGGTGACTGCCACCGATCTCCCTTCGCGGCCC